>SKIM01000268.1 GCA_007116445.1 Natronohydrobacter sp. | reverse complement strand
CCCGGATCGGCAGACGGCCCTGCAATTCCGGCAGCAAATCCGAAGGCTTGGCAATATGGAACGCCCCCGAGGCGATGAACAGGATATGGTCTGTCTTCACCGGCCCATGCTTGGTGCTGACGGTCGTGCCCTCGATCAGCGGCAGCAGGTCGCGCTGCACCCCTTCGCGACTGACATCGCCACCGCGCATTTCCGAGCGCGCGCAAACCTTGTCGATCTCATCGAGAAACACGATCCCGTTCTGCTCGACTGCCTCCAAGGCTGCGGCCTTCACGGCCTCGTCATCCAGCAGCTTGTCGGCTTCTTCCGCAACCAGCAGCTCATGGCTTTCGGCCACGGTCACTTTCTTGCGCGTGGTGCGCCCGCCCAGCGCCTTGCCGAACAACTCGCCGAGATTCATCATCTGCCCGCCGGGCTGGCCGGGCAGATCGAACATGCCCCCCATCGGGTTCGACGTATCGGTCACCTCAATCTCGATCACCGTGTCATCCAGCTCGCCCGCGCGCAGCTTGCGACGGAACATCTCGCGCGTGCCCTCACGCGCGCCCTCGCCCGCCAGCGCCGCAATCACCCGGTCCTCGGCCGCCGCTTCGGCACGCGCCTTCACATCCTCGCGCATCTGGCTGCGGGTCATCAGGATGGCGCTGTCCACCAGATCGCGGATGATCTGCTCCACATCGCGGCCCACATAGCCGACTTCGGTGAATTTCGTGGCCTCGACCTTCAGGAACGGCGCGCGGGCAAGCTTCGCAAGCCGACGGCTGATCTCGGTCTTGCCGACGCCAGTGGGGCCGATCATCAGGATATTCTTGGGATAGACCTCTTCCTGCAATTCAGGCGGCAATTGCTTGCGCCGCCAGCGATTGCGCAACGCGACCGCGACCGCGCGCTTGGCGTCCTTCTGGCCGATAATGAAACGGTCGAGTTCGCTGACAATCTCGCGCGGGGTCAGGTCGGTCATGGGCGGATCTTCTCCACAGTCAGGTTGCCATTGGTGTAGACGCAGATATCTGCCGCGATCGCCATCGCCTGCCGCGCCACATCCTCCGCCGACAGGTCCGTGGCCATCAAACCGCGCGCAGCCGCCAGGGCGTAATTGCCACCCGATCCGATAGCCGCTGCGTCATGCTCGGGCTCCAGCACATCGCCGGCGCCGGTGATCACGAACAGATCGCGCCCGTCCGTGACGATCAGCATCGCCTCCAGCTTTTGCAGATACTTGTCCGTGCGCCAGTCCTTCGCCAGCTCAACAGAGGCGCGGGCAAGCTGACCCGGCGTCGCTTCCAGCTTCGTCTCCAGCCGCTCCAGAAGCGTGAACGCGTCCGCTGTCGATCCGGCAAAGCCCGCGACTACGTCATAGCCGCCGGGCGAGAGCCGACGCACCTTGCGCGCCGAGCCCTTGATCACAGTCTGGCCCAACGATACCTGACCATCTCCGGCCACGACCACTTCGCCGCCACGCCGGACCGCCAGGATCGTCGTGCCATGCCAGCCCGGAAAATCGCTCATCGCGGCCTCATTTTCTTGCCTGAAATACTCTCGCCGAAGGCGCAGCTCGCGCCACAGAGTGACATCGGCGACAGGGCGCGTGCCTGACGCGCCCTGTCCATCAGATCACACAGATTCCGAGATCCAGCTTTGAAGCGCGGATTTAGGCGCCGCACCGACCTTGTTCGACACGACCTGCCCATCCTTGAACATGAACAGCGCCGGGATGCCGCGAATCCCCATCGAGGCTGCCGTATCCGGGTTTTCGTCCACATTGACCTTGGCGATTTTCACGCGGCCTTCGAATTCGGCCGACAGCTCTTCCAGAGCCGGGCCGATCTGCTTGCAGGGGCCACACCATTCGGCCCAGAAATCGACGACAACGGGGATGTCGGACTGGCGCACTTCGGTATCGAATGTGGCATCGGTGACTGCGACTGTGGGCATCGGCCCCTCCAATTTCGGTGACAACTGCGCTCTACCTATGCCGCGCCCGCGCCGGATTCAAGCTCTGCCCGTGCAAGCGCCGCATCGACCAGCGACGCAGGCAGGCGCATCAGTTGCGCGCGAGCGGTCCAGAGCAGCGCGACCTCGATCTCGCGGTCGGGAAAAACCTGCGCCAGTGCCGCGCGATAGGCCCCCATCTGACGTAAAAGCCCCTCCGGCGTGTCCTCCGCGCGCGCCGGGATCACGCGGTTGGATTTGTAATCGACCGCGAGCACATGGGCAGGCGTGACCACCAGCCGGTCGATCACCCCAAAAAGCGCGCGACCGGCCAGTGTCGCAGTAATCTCGACTTCCGCAAGCGTGCCCGGTGCGAACAAGGGCGCGAGTTCCGGCGCTGAAAGCACTCCGGCGGCTTCCTCCACGAGCCCTGCGAGATCTGCCGGGGCGCCCTCCTCCATCCCCGCCAGAAGCGCTTGCGCGCGCTCTGGCCAATCGGCCTGCGGCCAAAGCGGCAGATGTTCGAGCAGCAGATGCAATTGCGCGCCGCGCAGGGTCGCCGCCTCGCCCGAGAGGCCCGCCTCGCCCGGCAGCGCCTTGGCCCCGCCCAGACCCGAGGGCGACAGCACAGCGGGCGCAGGCAGCGCGGGCAGCGCGGGCTGCCACAGAATCGCGGGCAGCGCGGCGGGCGGCGCGGGCGTGTCCTCCGGGGGCGCAACGGGTTCGGGCCAATCGAGATGCTGGTATCGCAGCCCCGGCCCGGTCGGCATATCGCAGCGGACTGCGCCCAGATGCGCCAGCCCATCGGCCATGCGGTTATACCACCCTTCCGGCTGGTCGGTCTTGCCCGCGCCTGCGATGATCAGCCAATGCTCCGCCCGCGTCATCGCGACATAGAGCAGCCGCGCGTCTTCCTCGGCGCGCAGCGCAGCCTGCGCCTCGGCGCGTTCGGCTACAGGCGCGGGCATCTCGGCGCGGGCACTGCGCCAGAGCGCTGTCCCGCCCATCTCAAGCATCTGCCCGCTTTCGCGCGCAGCCCGATCCGCTGTGTCCGGCAGGATCACCACAGGCGCTTCCAGCCCTTTCGCGCCATGCACTGTCATCACCCGCAGCCGCCCGGCCGCGGCCCCCAACTCGCGCTTGATCTGCACATCGCCATGCTCTAACCACGCCAGAAACCCCGTCAGGCTGGGGGTTTCCAGCGGCTCATAGGCCAGCGCCTGCGCAAGGAACGCGTCGATTCCGTCCTCGGCCTCGGCGCCCAGCCGCGCGATCAGGCGGCGGCGGCCGTCATGGCGGGTCAGGCAACGCTCGATCAGGTCATAGGGGCGCAGGAAATCCGTCTGGCCGCGCAGATCATTGAGCACCGCAAGCGTCGCCGCATCGCCGCGCTCGCGCAGCCGCGTCCAGAGAAACGCGCCCTCGCGCCCATGGGCGAGGCGGAAAAGCTGGTCCTCGCTCCAGCCAAAGAGCGGCGAGCGCAAGCAGGCGGCGAGCGACAGATCATCTTCGGGCGTTGCGAGAAACGCCAGCAGCGCGGTCAGATCGCGCACCGCCATTTCGCCCCCCAGCCGCAGCCGGTCCGCGCCTGCCATTTCCAGCCCTTCGGCCTTGCAGGCGGCAATGATTTCGTGAAACAGCGCGTTGCGACGCCGCACGAGGATCAGCACATCGCCCTCATTCATCGCGCGCGGGCCGTCCTTATGCGGGATCGCCACTTGCGCGTCGATCATGCGGCGCAGCTCGGCGGCAATGGCGCGGGCCAACTGGCGGAAGTGATGCGCATCGGGCAGCACATCGACCGGCGCATACCAGGGCGGCGGCTCGGGCGTGTCGCCGCCTGCGATGGCGGGCCAGAGATCGACCCGCCCCGGCAGGCCATCATTGAAGGCGATATGCTGCGGCGCGCCCCCAAGCCCCGCATCACGCGGCGGGCGAAACGTCGCATCGACCATGCGCAGGATCGCGTCGGAGGAGCGGAAGGAATGCGCCAGAAGCGCTTCGTTCAGCCGCAGATCGACATGGGCGAGCTTGTCGCGAAACTGCGCCTGCATGGCGTCGAACACCCGCAAATCCGCGCCCTGAAAGGAATAAATCGACTGTTTCTTGTCGCCCACCACAAACAGCGTGCGGCTGGCATCCCGCGCCCCGATCCCGGCGGTGAATTCCTGCGCAAGCTGCTCGATCACCTGCCATTGACCGGGGGAAGTGTCCTGCGCCTCATCCACCAGAATGTGATCGACGCCACCATCGAGCTTGAAGAGCACCCATTGCGCCACCGAAGGATCGGTCAGAAGCTGGCCCGCGCGCGCGATCAGATCATCGAAATCCAGCCAACCGCGCGCCGCTTTCGCCTGCCCATAGGCGGGCAGATAGGCACGCGCGAAGCGGTGCAAGGCCAAGCTGCGCTGATACATCGCCCAGCCCAGACGCCGCGTGCGCGCCGTTTCCACCCGCGCCATCAGTTGGTTGAGCGGGTCGATCAAGCGGCCGAGGGCCTTTTGCGTGGCTTTGGTCGGAAAGCTGCCGATCTTCGCGGTGAAGGGCGCTTTCGCACCTGCGCCGGTCAGAAACAGCCCCTCCAGCGCCTCCAAAGCCGTCAGGTCCGGCGCGCTTTGCGCAATCACGCGCAGTTTGTCGGCGTTTTTCGCATCCGTCACACTGCCCGCCTGCAAGACTGGCAGGATCTGATCAAACAGCGCGAATTCACTGCCCAGAAAGACGTCGCCGAGCAGGTCGGCCTCGTCAAACCCTTCGGGCAGATCGAGGGCGGCGCGCAATTCGGCCTCTGGCATCGGGCCACTGAACACCTGCGCATGGCCGCAAATCTCGGCCAGAAGCGAGTCGAGATCGGCACCTGTGAAGACACCGGCCAAGGCCTCCAAGGCCGCGCGCTCAGGCCCCTCGGCCAGCCGGTCCAGCACATCGGACCGAAGCGCGCGCGCCGAGCGGTCGTCCATCTCGGTGAAAGCAGGCGACAGACCGGCCTCCAGCGGGAAACGGCGCAGGAGCGCGGCGCAGAAGGAATGGATGGTCTGGATTTT
>SKIM01000341.1 GCA_007116445.1 Natronohydrobacter sp. | reverse complement strand
GCGCGATCGGCCAGTTTCATTCAGGCCTTCACCCGGATCGGTCTGATCCCGGACGCGGGCGGCACATGGTTTCTGCCGCGCCAGGTGGGCTTTGCGCGCGCAATGGGCACAATGCTCTTTGCCGATCGCATCAGTGCCGAACAGGCCGCTGACTGGGGCATGATCTGGGAAGCGGTGGGCGACGCCGAGTTCGAGGCGGCATGGCAGGCCCGCGCCCGAACCCTCGCCGAAGGGCCGACCGTGGCCTATCGCAATATCCGCCATGCGCTGCGCAAGAGCCTGTCGAACCCGCTCGACGCGCAATTGGCGCTGGAAGCTAAACTGCAGTCCGAGGCGGGCAAGACGCGCGATTTCCAGGAAGGCGTCATGGCCTTCCTCGAAAAGCGCCCGGCCAGTTTCGAGGGGCGCTGATCACCGCGCGGGACGCTTCTCAGAACATCGGCGCATATTTCCACGCATCTGCGTCTGGGGTGACCGCGTCAAGGTCGTATTCTGCCGCCTGCAGCCGTTGCGCGATCCCCAGACCGTCGGCCGCGGCCTGATCGACCAGCGCGCGCCCGGCCTCAATATCCTGCGCGACGCCGCGTCCGCGGATCATGTCGATCCCGTGATTATAAGTGCCGACCGCGTCGCCCAATTCACCGGCGCGGCGGCTCCATTCCGTGGCGCGGTCGGGGTCTTCATCAGCCCCGAGCCCGTTGTGATCCAGCTGGCTCATCCAGTTCATGGCCTGTGTCCAGCCTGCATTCGCACAGGCCTCGAATATGATCCGCGCCTGCTCATGGCGCCCTGCCTTGGTGGCCAGATAGCCATTGGCGCAGACGATCATATCCACATCGCCGCGCTGCGCGCGTTCAACCAGTCGTTCCAGGGTCATTTCCTCGGGGTTCGTGGTGCCATATTGCGAGAAATCCTCTTCCTCGGCCATTGCTGGCAGGGCGAGCAGGCAGAGGGGCAAGAGCGCGCGCATTGTTTTCTCCTTTTCATTGTCATCGGGTTTTGCGGTTCATCATACCACGGGCCGGGTCAAATCCCCAAAGCGCAAGTCCCATGAATACAGCGAAGGTCAGTGCAACCCAGCCCAGCGCTTCGAGGTTCAGGCGCAGGTATAGCGCAAAGCGGATCAGTTCGACCGCATGGGTGAAGGGGTTCCAGGCGCAGATATCGCGCAAGAGCGTCGAGGATTCCGCCATCCGCCACAAGGGATAGAGCGCCGTGGACAGGAAGAATACCGGGAAGATGACGAAGTTCATCACGCCTGCGAAATTCTCCAGCTGCCGGATGGTCGAGGCGAGAAACAGCCCCACCGCGCCCAGCATCATGCCTGCAATCAGCAGCGCGGGCAGAACCCAGACATAGCCCATCGGCGGCAGTCGGATGCCATAGAAATACGCGATGGCCAGGAAAGCATAGGCCTGCAGGATTGACACCAGAACGCCCGCCAGAAGTTTGCAGAACAAGAGCCACCAGCGCGGCAGCGGTGCCGTCAACAAAAGCCGCATCGAGCCCATCTCGCGGTCATAGACGAGGCTGAGGGCTGATTGCATCGCGTTGAACAAGAGGATCATCGCCACAAGGCCGGGCACGATATAGACCTCATAAGTGATATAGGTCTGATAAGGCGGGGTGATCGACAGGCCCAATGCGGCGCGAAACCCTGCGGCAAAGACCAGAAGCCAGACCAGCGGGCGGACAAGTGCCGCCAGAAACCGTTCGCGCTGGGTGAGAAAGCGCAGCGCCTCGCGGCCCAGGATGGCGGTCATGGCGCGCAAGTAGGGGCTCATGCCGCGGGCTCCTCGGTCAGGGCCATGAAATGCGCCGCCAGACCATGTTCGGGCGCGATATCTTGCGCGCGCCCGCGTTGCAGGATCTGGCCCTGATGCAGGATCAGGACCGTGTCGGATGGGGTGACCTCATCAACCAGATGCGTGGCCCAGAGCACCGCAAGCCCGTCATCGCGGGCCAGTCCATGCACATGGGTAGTGATCGCGGCGCGGGAACGTGCGTCCAGCCCCACTGTCGGCTCATCGAGCAGCAGCAGGCGCGGGCGATGCATCAGCGCGCGGGCGATTTCCAGCCGCCGCCGGTGCCCGCCATTGAGGTCGCGCGCCTTCTCGCCCGCGCGCTCGGCCATGTCGAGCCGTTCGAGAACCTCGGTCGCGCGCAGGGCCGCGTCGCGCCGCGACAGCCCATGAAGCGCGCCGAAATAGGCGAGGTTGCGCGCCACGCTCAGGTCCAGATCAAGTGTCATCTGCTGAAACACCACGCCCATCTGCGCGAGGGCCGCGCGTGGCGCGGCTTGCAAATCCTGGCCCATCACGGCGATCCGGCCCTGACGCGCCACGAAAAGCCGCGTGAGCAGCGCAAATAGCGTCGACTTGCCCGCGCCATTGGGGCCGAGAAGCGCGCAAAATTCCCCCGAAGCGACATGAAAAGAGACGCTTTTCAGCGCCTCTTTCCTGCCGTAGCGAAAGCTCAGATCTGCAACTTCTAGGGCGTCCATCAGCTGTCCGCAGGGCGATAGGCCGCGCCCCAGGGAAAACGCCCGACCTTGACGGTTTTCACAGGTTCGCCGCGAACCAGATCGATGATCGTCACATCGCCGGAAACACCGTTCGTTGTGAACAGCTTCGTTTCATCCTGCGACATCGCCATGTGCCAGACGCGGCGACCGACCTGATGATAGCCCAGCACTTCATAGGTCTGCGCATCGACCACTGCGATCCGGTTGGCTGGGCCGAGCGCAACATAGACGCGGCTCATATCCTCGGTCAGCTTGAAGCCCACAGGCTGCACGTCATGGGGATGGACATCGGGGATCTCGAAGCGGATTTCGGCGAGTTCCTCAAATGTTTCGGTGTCAAAGACATGCAGCCCGCCGCCGATTTCAGCGCTGACGAAAAGCCGGGCGTCATCGCTGGTGAACTCGGCATGACGCGGGCGCGATCCGACCAGCGAGTTGTGGAAGATCTCGAAGCTCTCGGTGTCGATCCAATGCGCCATATTGGTCGTTTCCGACGTGGTGATGGCGATGGTTCCGGCGCGGTTGATTGCCTTGCCTTCGGGCTCCACACCGACCGGGATTTGCGCCACGATCCGGCGATCCTCGACATCGAGCACTGAGGTGATGTTGTCATCTTCGTTGGAAATCCAGATGTGACGATTATCGGGATGCAGCGCGAAAGTTTCCGGGTTCTCGCCCGAGGGCAGGTTATGCAGGATTTCGCGGGTTTCCACGTCGATCACCTGAATTGTGCTGTCATCGGACGCGCAGAGATAGGCCACCTTGTAGTCATGGCTGAACATCAGGCCACGCGGGCGGGCACCGACCTGGATCGTCTCGACGACCTCCATCGAGGTCACATCTATGACGCTGATGGTGGCATCACGCTCATTCGACACCCAGACCTCCTGCGCGATGGCGGGGGTGGCCAGAAATGCAGTGAGGGCAAGCGTGGATACAGAGTTGCGGATCATCGGGTATTCCTTTCAGTCAAAGGCCGTGCAGGCCGTTTCAGGGCGGTCGCGGCCCAGCGTGTCGAGTGTGTTGGATTGGTGCAGGAAGCCGGGCATCGGCGTCATGGCCACGAGCGCCGTGCGTGTCGCGACGGGCATGGGCTGGCGCATCTGGCCGTTCCAGTCGCGATAGGTGATGGCGGCCCCTTTGAAGGCAGCCAATTCAAAGGCGTCGCCGAGGATGTAGTCGCGAATGTCACCTGCGTCTGCGGTGTTCAGACGCGTCACGGCCTCACCGACCGAGCGGACAGCCGCCCAGGCCGCATAATCCAAAGCGCCCATAGGCCGGTCGGCCAGTCGTTTGAAGCGCAGCTGCAACTGCGCCGCGCCGTAAGCTTCCACGCGGTCCGACCAGGCATCAGGCCGCGCCCCTGCCGAGCCCGCGACCGGGCGCGGCTCCCAGGCGTTGAATTCCAGAAACGGGCCGAAATCCCCGGCTTCATCGGCCACGAGCATCACATGATGGCTTGGGAAATCCTGCGTGAAGACCGGGAATTCCTGCCCGATATTGCGCCGCATGTCCGATGACATATCCCATTCGCGCTCGGCCCGGATCCGCGCGCCGAATTTAGAGGCCGAGTCGCGCAGCGCCTGTGCGAAAGCCATATCAGCCTCGCGCTGGCCAGTGATCATCACCAGATCGCCCCAGCGCCGTGACACCAGAAACTGCATCAGCGCATCGGCACGCATCGCGTAGCTTGGCATGGTGTGCAACACATTGGTGCGGCAGTCGACTTCGCGCAGCGCTTCCTCCTCGGCGCGGGCGTTGAAGATCAGCGCGCCCTCGGCTTCGGGCAGGTCGGCCAGCGCCAGAAGCGCGTCGGCAGGCGCGTTGACCACGACGATCCGATGATCGGCCAGCACAGCGCGCGCGGCGTCCAGCCAATCCTCGCCCAAGGGCACGACACTGTCGTTCAGTGTGTAGTTATGGCCCATGAACCCGCCGGTCGTGGCATTATCCGCAAGCCCCAGCTGGGCGCCCATGCGGCCCAGATCATCAGGCACAGGGTCCAGGTTTGTCAGCACAGGCGGGCGTTCGACTTCCATCTCCAGATAGGCAATCGGCACGTCGATACTGGCCAGCGCCCCGGTTGCCAGAAACGAGGTCAGAAGTGTCGGAGTTATCAGGGGTGTTTGCGTCATCAAGCCTCCTCCCAAAGGTTGAGGTGACGCTAACCGAGCGGTCTGGCCGTGTGAATGCGACCATGGTCGTATTCCGCGAGCTGCGTCGTGCTGATTATGGTCGCGTCATCATGCAGATGGAGGAGATAGACATGAAACGCATCACGACACTGGCCGCAGCAAGCCTGCTCGCAATGAGCGGCGCAGCCCATGCGATCGGGGGCGACCTGGCCTCGCTGCCAGAGGCGTTGGAGCTGAAAGTCGGCACCGGCGACAATGGATTCGGGATGGAGCCGAATGAATTCCAGATGCAGACCGGGCAGGCTTACCGTCTGACGGTGCAGGCCG
>SKIM01000167.1 GCA_007116445.1 Natronohydrobacter sp. | reverse complement strand
TCAAGCCGCTTCCAGAGGGCATCTGTCACCACGAACCGCTGATCGTTCATTCAAACCTCCATTTTGGAAGCTTGAATCAGAAATCAGCCCAGATGGGAACCCTGATTGTCCACACGCCCTAATTCGTGCTGCTATCGGGAATTTTACCTTTGACGCCATGGCAGAGGTGATGCGGATTGTTCCCTTCGCAGAAGATATCCGTTTCATGCGTGATCGCGATGCTCTGAAAAGGGTCATGGATGATGTCGGGGCGATCCGCGACCAGTTGGAGACCTTTCAGCAGGCAATGGAGCGCCGGTCGCATACGCAAGGCTGTGCCGGAGATATCGCCGCCTATCTGAAATCCATCCTGTCAGAGTTCGACCGTGCGAAATCTGATGAGGAATTGCGCATTGGCAATATCATCGAATATGGCGGAATTCTTCAATATTATTGTCTCGACGAAAGCGCGCGTGCTGAATTGCGCCCGCTGGACAAGGCGCTGGATCGCCATGTGAGCGCCCTTCTTGACGTAACTCACCGACATTTCGCATCCACCTTCCTGCGCTTCGAGCCTTTGCAGGCGCTAGAACTGGGCGAGGATGATCCCCATGAGATGCTGTTGCAGGTCCGTGACAGGATCCGCGCGCTGAGCACTGCAAGCAAGGACGACATCTCACCGCTCGACCGCGAAGGTTGGGTCATCATCAATGCGATGGCCGATGATCTGGAGCGATACATCCGCGCGCATTTCACTGCGACTGACCCGAGGGTAGTTGACAGCCTGAGGCGCGAGGTGACCTTCAAAATGGCAAAGTTGCAAGTGTCTCTGGCACTCTACGTCGTCAGAGGCCGCGAACAGGCGCAGACCCTGGGAAAGATCGCAGACAAGCTTGTGACGGTCGACAATCGCGTGACCACCGTGAGCGGGCTTTGGACATTTCTCAAGGAGTGGCTGGCCCGCGGCTAGGTTATTCCACTCCCCCCATTTTCTTGCCCCAAAACCTCCCACTGCCGACTCCCGCACTCTCGACAACCTCCCACGCCTCGGGCTACTCACACCCTCATGACACCTGACCTGATCCAAGTGCGCGGCACGCTCACCCCGCAAAAGCCGCTCGACAGTCTGACCTGGCTGCGCGTCGGCGGGCCTGCCGACTGGCTCTTCCAGCCTGCCGATGAAGATGACCTGAGCGCCTTCCTCGAAGCGCTCGACCCGGAAATCCCGGTATTCCCGATGGGCGTCGGCTCCAATCTGATCGTGCGCGACGGGGGCATCCGCGCCGTGGTGATCCGGCTGGGGCGCGGGTTCAACGGGATCGAGGTCGGCGAGACGATCACCGCAGGGGCCGCCGCGCTCGACGCGCATGTGGCGCGCAAGGCGGCCGACGGGGGGCGTGATCTGACCTTTTTGCGCACTATCCCCGGCTCTATCGGCGGGGCGGTGCGGATGAATGCCGGCTGTTACGGTGCCTATGTGGCTGATCACCTGATCGAGATCACGGCGATAGATCGCCAAGGCGCGCGCCACACGATCCCAGCGAAGGAGTTGAACCTCGCCTATCGCCAGTCCGATCTGCCCGAAGGCATGGTCATCACCGCCGCCCGCTTCCATGCGCCCGAAGGTGACCCGGCGGCCCTGCATGCGCGGATGGAGGAACAACTCGCCAAGCGTGATGCGACCCAGCCCACGAAGGAACGCAGTGCCGGTTCGACCTTTCGCAATCCGGCCGGGTTTTCCTCGACCGGGCGCGCGGATGACAGCCATGAGTTGAAAGCCTGGAAAGTGATCGAGGAAGCGGGTCTGCGCGGCGCGCGGCTGGGAGGGGCGCAGATGTCGCCCAAACATCCGAATTTCCTGATCAATTCCGGCGGGGCGACGGCGGCGGAGCTGGAGGCCTTGGGCGAAGAGGTGCGAAAAAGGGTTTTGCATCTGCGCGGAATTTCGCTACAATGGGAAATCATGCGGATCGGCGAGGCAACGCCGGGCGCGACAGTCCCGCAGCTGGAATTAAGCGCGGACCAATAAGATAACGCCCGGAAATTCGGGCAATAAGGGCCGAAAATGGCCCAGAGGCGATGGGAATGGGCATGTCGAGCAGGGCAGCCCCCCGAGTATGTGTGCTGAAAGGTGGCCTTTCGTCCGAGCGCGAGGTGTCACTGTCCTCAGGGCATGAATGCGCGAAGGCGCTGCGGGTGGCGGGGTACGAGGTGATCGAATTGGATGCGCGCGGCGATGTCGTGCAGCGCCTGATGGAAATTGCCCCGGACGTCGTTTTCAACGCATTGCACGGTCGCTATGGCGAAGATGGCTGCATTCAGGGTGTTCTGGAATGGCTGCGGCTTCCCTATACCCATTCGGGCATCCTGTCTTCGGCGCTGGCGATGGACAAGGAGCGCTCCAAGGCCGCCTTTCGCGCAGCAGATCTGCCGGTCGTGGCGTCAAGGCTGGCGCCCAAGGCCGAGGTAATGGCCGCGCATCTTCTGGCGCCGCCCTATGTCGTCAAGCCCAATAACGAAGGCAGTTCCGTCGGGGTCTATCTGGTGCAGGAAGGCGCGAACGCGCCGCCGCAACTGGCGGAAGAGATGCCTGATCTGGTCATGGTCGAAGCTTTCGCGCCGGGGCGTGAGCTGACCACGACCGTGATCGGTGACCGGGCGCTGACAGTCACGGATATCGTGACGGATGGCTGGTATGACTATGATGCCAAATACAAGCCAGGCGGATCGCATCATGTCCTGCCCGCCGATCTGCCCGCAGAGATCCATGCGGCCTGCCTCGATTATGCGCTGCGCGCGCATCAGGTGCTTGGGTGCCGTGGCCTAAGCCGCACGGATTTTCGCTGGGACGCAGCGCGCGGGCTCGAGGGGTTGATCCTGCTCGAAACCAATACACAGCCCGGAATGACACTCACATCGCTGGTGCCCGAGCAGGCCGCATATTGCGGTATCAGCTTCCCCGAACTGTGTCGCTGGATCGTGGAGGACGCCTCATGCGACCGATAGCGCAGGATGATGACGACACCCCTCTGCTTGATCCGACCGGGCGGCCCAGCTTCTGGGACCATCTCGGGGCAACGCGGGCCGAGGAATATGCTCAGGATGATATCCTGCCCAACGTGCCGGTATCCGTGCTGCCTTTCTCCGACGATGGCGCCGATTTGCAGGCCATGCCTGGGGTCAGTCCGGCCGAGTGTCACATGGCCAGCCTCGATGATACGCTTCAGGCCATGGGGGGGGATCTGATACTTGACCCGCCACCAGGCGACAGAACACCAAATCCTGACCCTGTGACCAGTGCTGCGGCGCTGGGTGCCGGATTGGGGCAAGCGCTCTCAGCCGAGCAGATGGCGCGCTTTGTCGACATGTCCGTTCCGCCCCCATCCGCCAATGGGCGCCGTCGTACCCGTGGTCGGTTGCGTGACGGTCGCCTGGGCTACAAGTTGCAGCGCATCTGGCTGACACCGATCTATCGGCGGATGCTGAAATTCGGGTTGCCCGCGATCTGTGTGTTGTCCGCAGCAGTGCTCTATTTCTCGAATGAGGCCAATCGCGATGCGATCCGCGACAAATACGAGGCGGCCTATGCGTCCATCGTTGACCGGCCTGAATTCATGGTCACAACCTTTGCCTGGCCAGATGTCACACCCGAACTGGATGTGGCGCTGCGTGCCATGCTGGAGCCGGAACTGCCGAAATCGTCCTTCCGTCTCGATCTTGATGCCCTGCGCCGCGAGGTGGAAGCGCTGGACTGGGTGCGTTCCGCTGATTTGCGGTTGCACGCGGATGGCGTGCTTGCGCTGACGATCCATGAGCGCAAGCCCGTCGTGCTGTGGCGCTCGGAGAACGGACTGGAATTGCTCGATGCCGAAGGCATTCGCGTCGCCTATGTGCTTAGCCGCGAGTACCGCCCGGATCTGCCGCTGATCGCAGGGGTCGGCGCCAATGCAGAAATCCGCGAAGCGCTTGACCTGCTGGAGGCTGCTGCGCCGCTCGGGGTGCGGGCGCTGGGGCTGGTGCGGATGGGCGAACGCCGCTGGGATGTCGTGCTTGACCGCGGCCAGCGCATCAAACTGCCCGAAACCGGCGCATTGCTCGCGCTGGAGCGCGTCATCGCGCTTGAGCAGGCCCAAGATCTTTTGTCGCGCGATCTGATCACCGCGGATTTGCGCAACCCTTCCCGCCCTGTCATGCGCCTCAGCGAAGGGGCGATGGACACCCTGCGTGAGATCCGCGCCCAATCCACGGAGACTGTTCGATGATGTTTGATCCTTATGCTTCTCAACGTGCCATGCGTCAGATGCGTCGCGCAGCCATGCAGCGCGGAGTGATTGCTGCACTCGATATCGGCACCTACAAGATCGCGGCCGTTGTTCTGCGCCTCGATCCGTCGGCCAATGCGGTCGATGAGCCGGGTATCGGAAATATGGCAGGGCAGGCGGCCTTTCGGGTGATCGGGGCTGGCACCACCCGTTCCAGCGGCGTGCGTTATGGCGAAGTTTCGGCCATGGCCGAGACCGAACGCGCAATCCGCACTGCGCTGCAGGCAGCACAGAAAATGGCGCAGGCGCGCGTCGATCATGTGATGGTCTGCCTGTCGGGTGGCAATCCGCGCTCCTACGGTCTGGCGGGTGAAGTCACTCTCGAAGAGCCGGTCGTGTCGGAAAATGACATCGCGCGCGTCATGGCCGCCTGCGACCTGCCCGATTTCGGTGCCGGACGCGAAGTGCTGCATGCCCAGCCCATCAATTTCGCACTGGATCACCGCACGGGCCTGTCCGATCCGCGTGGTCAGACAGGGCGGGATCTCGCCTGTGACATGCATCTGGTCACGGTCGATGCCAGTCTGATCCAGAACATCTGCAACGTGCTCAAGCGCTGTGATGTCGAATTGGCCGGGATCGCTTCAAGCGCCTATGCGTCGGGCATGTCGGCGCTGGTCGAAGATGAGCAGGAACTGGGCGCGGCCTGTATCGACCTTGGGGCGGGTACGTCAAATGTGTCGATCTTCATG
>SKIM01000029.1 GCA_007116445.1 Natronohydrobacter sp. | reverse complement strand
AGCGACACATCGCGCACCTGCGCATTGTTGAACGCCGCCTGATACCATTGCAGCGAAAACCCCTCCCAGCGCGATTGTGACACGCCGGCATTGAAGGAATACACCACCAGAATGACAATCGGCAGATAGAGCATGACGAAGGTCAGGACAGCGATCAGCCCGAAGCCCGGCAGGCGGGTGATGGAATAGCGCCCCTCAGCCACGGCGGGCCTCATCATTTCCGCCCACGACGCGCAGATAGAGGATCAGCGCCCCCACCACGACGACCAGCATCAGCATCGCCAGCGCAGCCCCCAAGGGCCAGTTGCGCCCTTGTCCGAATTGCAGCGCGATCAGATTGCCGAGCATCATCGTGCGCCCTCCGCCCAGCAGGCGCGGGGTCACATAGGCGCCGATGGCCGGGATGAAGACCAGGATCGAGCCTGCGATAAAGCCCGGTTTTACTTGCGGCAAGATCACATGCCACAGCACATTCAGCCGGCTGGCATAGAGGTCATAGCCCGCCTCGACCAGCCGGAAATCCATCTTCTCCATCGCAGCATAAAGCGGCAGCACCATCAGCGGCAGGAAGACATAGGCCATGCCCAGCAGAACGGCGAATTCGGTGAACATCATCTGGATGGGGCTGTCGATCAGGCCGAGCTGCATCAGCACAGTGTTGATCGTGCCGTTGTTGCGGATCATTTCCTGGATCGCGAAGGTGCGGATCAGAAGATTGGTCCAGAAAGGGATGGTGATCAGGAACAGCCAGATTGTGCGCGTATGCGGCGGGCGCGTGGCGATGAACCACGCAGTCGGAAAGCCGAGCACAGCGCAGATGAACGTGGTCTGCAGCGACAGCCAGATCGAGCGCCAGAAAACCTGCAGATGGGCTGCGTTCCACTCGACAAGATCAGGTTCGAAGATATCGCGGCGGAAAAAGACGCGAAACCAGCCTTCCGTCGAAAACTCCCAGACCACACCGCCCATATTGCCGGGGCTGAGAAAGGAATAGATCGCGACGATCAGAAGCGGGCCAGAGGCCGCCAGTAGCAGCACGATCAGTGCCGGGGTGCAGAGCAGCCATTTCCATCCATGCCCGCGCATCTGCTCAATCCTTCAACACGCGCAGCGCGCCGGGCGCAAGCGCAAGGCCCAGCCGCGACTGCGGCGCAGGGGCGGGTTGGCCGGGGCGGTTCTGGCGGCGCAGCACAAAGCTCTGCGCGTCCGAGAGCGTCAGATGCAGATGCGTGTCGGTGCCAAAAAATGTGGCCGTCTCGACGGTGGCTTGCAGATCGCCCGCGCCGGGTGCGGCAGCCTCGGCCTGTTCAGGGCGGATGACGGCTGTGACCAGTGCGCCGGTGGTCGGGACCATGCCTTCGGGCAGCGAGGCCTGCGCGGTCTTGCCGCCAGGCAGTTCGAGCACGGCAGCGCTGCCCTCGACGGCTTTGACGCGCAGTTTCAGGAAATTGGTATCCCCGATGAAATCCGCGACAAAGCGATTGACGGGGGTATTATAGATCTCCTGCGGGGCGCCGAGTTGCAGGATATGCCCGGCCGACATGACCGCGATCCGGTCCGACATGGTCAGCGCTTCTTCCTGATCATGGGTCACGAAGACGAAGGTGATGCCCGTCTCCGATTGCAGGCGTTTCAATTCGCTTTGCATTTCCTTGCGCAGCTTCAGATCAAGCGCGCTCAGCGGTTCATCGAGCAGAAGCACCCGCGGGCGCGGGGCGAGCGCGCGGGCGAGTGCGACGCGCTGCTGCTGACCGCCCGAGATCTCGGAAGGGCGTCGATCCGCCATCGCCTCCATGCGCACAAGTTGCAGCATTTCGGCGACAGTCGCGCGGATCTCGGATCTGGGCTTGCCCTGCATTTTCAGCCCGAAGCCGATATTGTCGGCCAGGCTCATATGTGGAAAGAGCGCATAGGACTGAAACACCGTATTGACCGGGCGCTTGTTCGGACCGAGGCCCGTCACATCGCGGCCATTGATCCGCAGCGTCCCGGCGCTGGGCTGCTCGAAGCCTGCAATGATGCGCAAAAGCGTGGTCTTGCCGCAGCCAGACGGGCCGAGAAGGGTGAAGAACTCGCCGCTGGCGATGGTCAGGTCGATGTCGCGCAACGCCTGAAACGCCGCCGCGCCTTGCCCGAAGGATTTGTTCAGACCAGCAATCTCGATTTCCTGGCTCACCATGCCTGTCCTTTTCTCACGTTGCTGATCAAAATGCGCCGTCCTGTTCCCAGACGATCCGCCCCCCGCAGATGGTCATATCAACCGCCATCGCGCCGATCTCTTGCGGCGTGGCCGCGTCGATGTCGCCATTCAGGATCACAAGATCCGCAAAATAGCCTGCGCGCAACTGTCCCTTGCGCGTCTCGCTATGGGTCGCATAGGCCCCGCCGGTCGTATAAGCTGCAAGGATCGCATCGAGGCCCAGCCGCTCATCCTCCGCGCCGTCATAGATGGAACGCTGCAGGGCCGACTGGATGCCCCGCAGCGGGTTCAGATCCGCCACGGGCCAATCGCTGGCAAAGGCCAGCGGGATGCCGGCCTGCGCGAGGCTGCGCTGCAGATAGGCATCGCTCCAGCGCGCGCGGCCGATCTTGTCCATGGTCGGTTGCAGCGGGAAATCCGTGGCGCCGGGCGCGTGAATGGGCTGGATCGAGGCCGTGACCCCCAGCGCTTTCAGCCGGGGAATATCCGCGCGGTCGATCAGCTCGATATGCTCGATGCGGTGGCGCGCATCGCGTGCGCCATTCCTGTCGCGCGCGGCCTGATAGCCATTGAGCACGCGCCGCACAGCCCCGTCGCCAATGGCGTGAACCGCGATCTGCAGACCGCGCCGATCCGCCTCGGTGGCGATGGTGCAAAACTCCTCCTCGGACCAGAGCGGTGCGCCACGCCAGCCCGATTGGCCCGGGTAGTCGTCGCACATCAGCGCCGTGCCGCTATCGACCACGCCATCCATGAACAGTTTCACGAAGCCCGAGGACAGCCAATCGTCGCAAAACACTCGCGACATCTCGCTGGCGATGTCGAGATCGGCAAGTGTGCTGTCGGTCGTGTAGTGAAACGGCACCTTGACACGCGCGGTCAGCCGTCCTTGCTTGCGCAATGTGTCAAGAATGCGCAGAGTATAGGGATTGCCGTCCATATTGGTCAGACTGGTCAGCCCCAGCCGCGCGCAATGGCCAAGCCCTGCGGCCATGATCTCGCAATCCTCGGCAAATCCGGCTGCATCGGGATAGGGGGCGGGATCTTTGCCTGTAGCAAGCCCCGCCATTATCCGGTGCGTGCCCGCCAGGGCCAGAACCGGGGCCTTGGCCTGAAACTCGCGCAATTCGCCCGTGGCCAGCCCATCTGCGCCCATGACGATCTCGTTGCCTGGTCCCAGCGCCCGGCCTTCCAGAATGCCCGCCTGACGCAGTGCTATGGTATTGGCCCAGGCCGTGTGATGATCGGCGGCCAGCAGGCAGAGCGGGCGGTCCGGCAGGATCTGGTCCAGATCAGCGCGTGTCAGCGGATGCTCTAGCACGGCATAATCGCAGCCCTGGCCCACGACCACGGGCAGATCCGGGTTCCGGGCGGCATAGGTGCGGACTGCCGCACATAGCGCGTCAAAGCCGCTTATGCCCAGAAGCTGCAGATGATCCAACTCGCCTGCTCCGACGAAAAGATGCAGATGGCTTTCATGCAGACCCGGAAGAACCGTGCGGTTCCGGGCGTCAATCACGCGCGTGTTCTGACCGATGAAGGCAGAGATCTGCGCATCGCTGCCAATGGCGATGATCTCCTCGCCCAGCAGCGCCAGAGCCTGCGCAAAAGGATGCTGCGCATCCATGGATCGCAACCGCGCATTGACGATCACGGTATCTGCGGGACTTTCTGCGGCCATCTTCACTCCATCGTTTGATCAAATGTTAACCACCTGCCGCAAGCGCTGTCCATGGCTTTGTTGCGCATGCGCCTCTCGCATATCGGAGCGACGAAAAATTGCGCGCAATGCGGGGCGGGCTGATTTCGGAGGGCCAAGCGCTGCGCTGATGAAGAGCCATGCACCCGCGTGAAAAAGCGGGTTGCAAACAGTTTCGTGAACTCTAAGGTGCACCAATGGCGATTCATTCACCAATAGGTTCGGGGGCTTCACCGATGCGCGATCCGCAGGACTGCTCCGCTTTGGCGCTGCAGAAGCTGCGCGCGGCCGTGATGCTGCCCGATATGGCGCCTGGAACGCGCCTGCCGACAGAGCGGGATTTCGCGGCTCAGCTTGGGACCGGGCGCCGCGCGATCCGCCGGGCGCTGGAGGTGCTGGAGGCCGAAGGCCTGATCTGGCGCAAGCGAGGGGCAGGCACATTCGTCGGTCCGCCACAGGCTTTGCGCCCGCGGCCATGGGAAACGATGAGTGCCAGCCCAGCGGGGCTGCTGAGCCTGATCGAGGCGCGTCTGACGCTGGAGCCGCAGCTCGCCCGGTTGGCCGCCGCGCGCGCCGCGCCGGAAGTGCTGCCCCGCATTGCCAGCTGCATCGACAGGATCGCGCTGGCCGAGGATGTCGATAGTGCCGATCTGTGGGACAGCGCGCTGCATCGAGAGATTGCGCAGGCGACTGGCAATCCGCTGTTGCTGGCCCTGTTTGATCATCTGAACGCGTGGCGCCATGATCCCGGTTTGCGCAACCTGCGCGCGCAGGTGCGCAGCACCTCCGGGGCAGGCCATGCCCAGGATGACCACCGCCGTATTCTGGCCGCTCTGCAGGCCGGGGACGGCGCGGCCGCAGAGCGGGCGATGCAGGATCATCTGGCCGCGCTGCACACCGTCTATCTGACCTATTGCCAAGAGGAGGCCCGCGCGCATGACGTCTGAAGACGTGATCCCGACACTGGAGTTGCGGGAAGTGTCGATCCGGTTTCGAAGCCAGCCCGTTGACCTGATCGATCGGGTCAGCCTGTCGATCCGACCGGGGCGGACGCTGGCATTGGTCGGTGAATCGGGCTGCGGGAAATCCGTGACCTCGCTGGCGACGATGGGGCT
>SKIM01000204.1 GCA_007116445.1 Natronohydrobacter sp. | reverse complement strand
CGCCGCCGAACCACCAGCCGCCGGGCGTCCAGAACATGCGCGTGTTCATGTGGACAGCAGGCACATGCGGATTTTGCATATGGGCGACCAGTGAAATCCCGCTGGCCCAGAAGCGCGGATCGGCGTCGAGCCCGGGAATTTCCTTGCGTGCGGTCAGCGAGCGCTGCGCCTGATCCCCCAGCGCGCCGTAGACTTCCGAGACATTCACGCCGACCTTCTCGAAGACGCGCCCGCCGCGCATCACGCTCATCAGCCCGCCGCCTGCATCCTGCCCGTCCGGGCCGTGGCGTTCGGTCTTGCGGATCTCGAAGCGACCGGGCGCGCGGTCCGAGAGCGGGCCTGCGTCATGCTTGTCCTCGACCGCCTCAAAGGCGGCTACGATCTGGTCGCGCAATTCGCGAAACCAGCTGGCCGCGCGGCGTTTCTGGTCGGTGAAGTCATCAGTCATCAGCAGAACCCTTCTCTTTGCCCAGATTTGGCACGCCCGCGCCAAAGTGACAAGCTGCGTTTACACCTGTGCCAGCAAAGTGGCATGGCGCGCCGTGAAGGCCGCCCGCGCCGCGGCGGGTGGACGCAGATGCAATGCCAACCCGTTGAGCAGGGCAGGATCTGGGCGGCCAAAAAACCTGTCAGCTTCCTCTGGCGAAAACCCGGCGAGCTGCGTGGCCTCCATCCAGGCTGAAACCCGGTCTGCGGCCTTGACCTTTTTCTTGACGGGCGCAGGCAGTTTCACAGGCAGCCCGAAGCGGATATGGATCGCAGCAGTCAGTCGCTCGTCCAGCCCTTCATAGCCCGGTCCGACAGCGGCTTTCACAGGCGAGATCATGTCGCCGATGACATATTCCGGCGCGTCATGCAGCAGGGCCGCAAGCTGCCAGCGTGGCTCAGGGCGTGCGGTCATGCGGGTGTAAATTTCCTCGACCAGAAGCGAATGTTCGGCCACTGAATAGGGCCAGTCGCCGCGCGTCTGCCCATTCCAGCGTGCGACAAAGGCCAGCCCATGGGCGATATCCTCAATCTCGATATCCACCGGCGTCGGGTCGAGCAGGTCAAGCCTGCGCCCCGACAGCATCCGCTGCCATGCGCGTTTGGGAGGGGGCATGAGGGCCTCTTTCGTTTTGGGATGTCTTAGCGGGCGCAGGGGCAGGCGACAAGCAGGTGACGTAACGTCGCCTTTGCGCAGGCGGGTGGGCGGTCGCATACCTGCGTTGCAGAATTTCATGAGGAGGGAGCATGCAGATCGCAGGACATATGGCCATCGTCACAGGTGGCGGCAGTGGGCTGGGGGCCGCGACGGCACGACATCTCGCCGGGCTGGGTGCTGACGTGGCGATTTTCGATTTCGATCTGGAGCGTGGGCAGGCTGTGGCGGCCGAGATCGGTGGGCGGGCCTATCAGGTCGATGTCGGTGACGCCGAGGCGGTGGCCGCGGCAGTCGCGCAGGCGGTGGAGAAATCGAAAGGTTCCTTGCGCGCTGTGGTCAATTGCGCGGGCGTGGCCAATGCGGCACGCGTCGTGCAGCGCGATGGCACCCCTTCGACAGCCGTGTTCGAGCGTGTGATTCGTGTCAATCTCATCGGCTCGTTCAATGTCATGGCCCATGCCTGCGCGCAGATGAAAACGCTGGAGCCTTTGGACGGCGGCGAGCGTGGGGTGGTCGTGAATACTTCGTCAGCGGCCTGGCAAGACGGGCAGGTGGGGCAGGCGGCCTATGCCGCGTCCAAGGGCGGGATTGCGGCGATGAGCCTGCCGGTCGCGCGCGATCTGGCACGGGATGGCATTCGCTGCGTGGCTGTTGCACCGGGGCTGTTTCGCACGCCGATGATGGAAGCGCTGCCAGAGGATACGACCGCCGCGATCACCGCGAATATTCCTTTTCCCGCGCGCCTGGGCGATCCGGCGGAATTCGCGCTGATGGTCGCGCAGATCATCGAAAACCCATATCTGAATGGCACCACGATCCGGCTTGACGGGGCCACGCGGCTGCCGATGCGGTAAGCGCCACGATAAAAGGCCGGGGCTCGTGCGCGCGCCCCGGCCTTTTCTGTTTCCTACGATCAGGGTCAGATCGCGTAGCGCAGCACAGCGGCGAGTTCCGCTTCTTGCGGGATGTCCGCGCGGCGCACAGCGATAACCTTGCCGCCATTGGCGATAACGCGGCCTGCGATTTCGTCGATCACACCGTAGCTGACAGCGCTTTCGCTGTCGTCCATCGTGATCTCGCCGCTGGTCTCGTCAACCATGCCCGGCACGACGCTGTCCATGTCCACCAGAAGAGTATCGACGGCCCCAAAGGTCGCCGCCCGCGCCGCCCGCGCGACTTGCGTGGTGGCACGCCCGTCATTCTCGCGCGCGGAATAGAGATCGCCAAACGCCGCGACCGACGCTGCATTGATTTCGTCCACGATCTCGCGCGCCTGTGCGCCCAGTTCATGCGCGGGCACACGCACGGGGCTTGTGGTGATCGCCTGTTCGGCCAGATGCGGGTAGCTGTTGATTGAACGATAGATCGACAGCAGCGGGTCAGTCGCGGCCAGGATCAGAGGCTCATGACGCCCGGCCAGCAGCCCGCGCAGCGCAGCGTCGATCTGGCGGCAATACTGGCGAAGATGGTGTTTCTGACCTTCACCGCCGCCTTGACGGCCCGAATAGCTGCGCGAATTGACATTCGCCGTGCCTGCGACGGAAGCCGCATCTTTCGGAAGATTCGGGATGCGCAATTCCTGCGCCGGCTGGTCGCCCAGAAGCTCGATCACGCGCAGTTCGTTTTCTGCCAGCGCCAGAATGAAAGCGTGCTGCGGCATCGACACAGCGCGCAAGAGCGGCTTGATGTGGAAACGGTCCGAGACCTGCACCATCTCGGTCAGATGGTTCGGCAGCCGGAAGCTGCGCAGGCTGTCCGGGGTCACGAAAATGGCCAGAGAATTGGCCTGTGTGCGCCAGAAATCATCATCATCCATCAGGTCATGGAGCTGTTCCTCGATCGGCCAGATCGTGCGTTTTGCGACACCGACTTCTTCCAGCTGCGCGATAGCATCGTTGGTCAGTTGCTTCAGTCGGGTCCGCGCCGCATCAATATGTTGGGTTTCGGGCGTGGTCTTCAGGTAGATGCTGATCAGCGCCTCACCGCGTGCGGCAACGAGCTGGCCAATCTCGGCCTGAGTCGGGATGTCAACATATAGCATGTCTGCACTACTCCTGTTTCAAGTCACGCGCAGGGCATGCCATGTTCTGCCCCCCGCCGGAAGGCTCTTGTGTGGAGGATTGAAATAATTTGCGCTTTTCTGCGATTTTCACAGGACTGTTACGGTTGCAGGCCCCGAAACCCCTTCCTATATACCGCCCAAGGGGCTCGGACGGGTCTGAAAATCAACAGATGGGCCGGGGCCTGCGAGGACCAGCCCGCTGCCACATCGCTTGAAGCAGAGGATGAAAACTATGGGTAAAGTCATCGGTATCGACCTTGGGACAACCAATTCCTGCGTCGCCATCATGGACGGAAGCCAGCCGCGCGTGATCGAGAACGCCGAAGGCGCGCGCACCACACCGTCGATCGTCGCTTTCACCGAGAACGAGCGTCTTGTTGGTCAGCCCGCCAAGCGTCAAGCCGTCACCAATCCCACCAATACGGTGTTCGCCGTCAAGCGCCTGATCGGTCGCCGTTTGGTCGATGCAGAGGTCGAAAAGGACAAGAATCTTGTGCCCTACGCGATCATCGATGGCGGGAATGGCGACGCCTGGGTCGAGGCGCGTGGCGAGAAATACAGCCCCAGCCAGATTTCCGCCTTCATCCTGCAGAAGATGAAGGAAACCGCTGAAAGCTATCTCGGCGAAAAGGTCACGCAGGCCGTGATCACCGTCCCTGCCTATTTCAATGACGCTCAGCGCCAGGCCACGAAGGACGCAGGCAAGATCGCGGGCCTCGAAGTGCTGCGCATCATCAACGAGCCGACCGCTGCTGCGCTGGCCTATGGGCTGGACAAGAAGGAAACCCGCACGATTGCGGTCTATGACCTTGGCGGTGGGACGTTTGACATCACCATTCTGGAAATCGACGACGGGCTGTTCGAGGTGAAATCGACCAATGGGGACACGTTCCTTGGCGGCGAAGATTTCGATATGCGCATCGTCAATTATCTGGCGGATACGTTCAAGAAAGAGAACGGTGTCGACCTGACGCTCGACAAGATGGCGCTGCAGCGCCTGAAGGAAGCTGCGGAAAAGGCCAAGATTGAGCTGTCCTCCTCTTCGCAGACCGAGATCAACCAGCCCTTCATCTCGATGGACAAGAATACGGGCCAGCCACTGCACATGGTTATGAAACTGACCCGCGCCAAGCTGGAATCGCTGGTCGGCGATCTGATCAAGAGCTCGCTCAAGCCCTGTGCGGCTGCGTTGAAGGATGCGGGGCTGTCCAAGGGAGATATCGATGAGGTGATCCTTGTCGGCGGGATGACCCGCATGCCCAAGGTCATCGAAGAAGTGACGAGCTTCTTCGGCAAGGAGCCGCACAAGGGTGTGAACCCGGATGAAGTCGTCGCCATGGGTGCGGCGATCCAGGCGGGCGTGCTGCAGGGCGATGTGAAAGATGTGGTCTTGCTTGACGTCACGCCCCTGTCGCTGGGCATCGAGACGCTGGGCGGGGTCTTCACCCGCCTGATCGACCGCAACACGACCATCCCGACCAAGAAAAGCCAGGTCTTCTCGACTGCTGAGGACAACCAGAACGCTGTGACGATCCGGGTGTTTCAGGGCGAGCGTGAAATGGCGGCCGATAACAAGCTGCTGGGTCAGTTCAACCTCGAAGACATTCCGCCCGCCCCGCGTGGCATGCCGCAGATCGAGGTCACTTTCGATATTGACGCGAATGGCATCGTGAATGTCTCGGCCAAGGACAAGGGCACGGGGAAGGAACAGAAGATCACCATCCAGGCCTCGGGCGGCTTGTCCGACGAGGATATCGAGAAAATGGTGCAGGATGCCGAAGCCAATGCCGAAGCCGACAAGAAGCGCAGGGATCTGGTCGAAGCGAAAAATCAGGCGGAAAGCCTGATCCATTCGACCGAGAAGGCCGTCGAAGAGCATAAGGACAAGGTTGATCCGACCACAGTGGAAGCGATCGAATTGTCGATTGCCGCGCTTAAGGATACGCTTGAAGGCGATGACGCGGGCAAGATCAAGTCGGGCATCCAGAACGTGACGGAAGCCTCGATGAAGCTCGGCGAAGCGATCTACAAGGCGCAGGCGGAAGCGGCTGCTGGCGAAACCAGCGAGGCAGATGAGCCGCGCAATGTTGACGATGATATCGTGGATGCTGATTTCGAAGATCTCGGCGAAGACAAGCGCAAGTAAATCCTGACCCATCTTGATGGAACCCGGCCTGAAATTTCGGGCCGGGTCGTCTTTTAGGAAGTACACAGAATGGCCAAACGCGATTTTTATGACGTTCTTGGGGTCGGTCGCAATGCGACGGTCGATGAGTTGAAGAAGGCCTATCGCAAGAAGGCCAAGGAATTGCACCCCGATCGCAACTCAGACAATCCGAATGCCGAAGCGCAGTTCAAGGAAGTCAACGAGGCTTATGACGCGCTGAAAGACCCCGAGAAGAAAGCCGCTTATGACCGTTATGGCCATGCGGCCTTTGACGGTGGCATGGGCGGCGGTGGCGCGCGACGCGGTGCGCATCCGGGTGGTTTCGGGGGCAATCAGGATTTCGCCAGCGCCTTTTCCGATGTGTTCGAAGATCTGTTCGGCGATTTCGTCGGCGGCGGGCGGGGCAATGCGCGGTCGCGCGCTTCGCGCGGATCGGATCTGCGCTATAATCTGCGGATTTCGCTGGAAGAGGCCTATACTGGCACCAAGAAAACCATTCGGGTGCCGCGCCTGTCGGAATGTGACGCTTGCAAGGGCACCGGGGCCGAAGGCGGCGCCGAGCCGGTCACCTGTCCAACCTGTTCGGGCATGGGCAAAGTGCGTGCACAGCAAGGGTTTTTCACGGTCGAGCGGACATGCCCGACTTGCGGGGGGTCAGGTCAGATCGTCAAGAACCCCTGCAAGGCCTGTGCGGGCGCCGGGCGGGTCGAGAAGGAAGCGAGCCTGTCGGTCAATATCCCTGCGGGCGTCGAAACCGGGACGCGAATCCGTCTGTCGGGTGAAGGTGAAGCCGGGCTGCGCGGTGGTCCGGCCGGTGACCTGTATATTTTCATCAATGTCTCAGAGCACCCGATCTTCAAGCGCGAAGATCTGACGCTGTTCTGCCGCGTCCCGGTCAGCATGGCCCGCGCGGCGCTGGGGGGCGAGGTTGAAGTGCCGACACTCGATGGGGGTCGTTCGCGCGTGAAGATCCCGGCAGGGAGTCAGTCCGGTCGGCAAATGCGGTTGCGGTCGAAGGGAATGCCCGCGCTGCGGGGCGGCGGTCATGGCGATATGCTGATAGAACTTGCCGTGGAAACGCCGGTGAATCTGACGCATAAGCAAAAAGAGCTGCTCGAGGAATTCGAGAAGCTCAGCGCTGAAAACAACCCCGAAAGCTCAAGCTTTTTCGACAAGGTCAAGAGTTTCTGGGATGGGATGAAAAGCTGATCAGATCTGGCAGGCGCGGGCGACGCGGTTTTCGATGATCGCGCGCTCGCGAAGCATCCGCGACAGACGGTCGGAATGATGCGCTTCCAACCCGGAACTGATCGTCGAGCATGCGATCTGATTGCCGCTTGTGGTGACGCAATGGTAAGTCTGATAGCCGCGTGTCGCCAGGTTTGCTGTGAAGCCCAAGCTTCCTGCTGATCGCGCCGCTTCAATGCGCGAATCATGAACCCGCAGCGCATGGCTGGCCGTTTCGCAGCTCGTGTCCGAGCGGGTCGGAAAGAAATATGAACAACCTGAGATCATGAGTGATCCGGCAATCAGAAGACCTGCACGCATGTATGGCTCCATCCTCGATGCTTGTTGTCAATCCCGAAACGTCGTTTTTCGGACTGGTGCTGGTGCGCCGCGGGCAGCGCACCAGAAAAGCATGATTCAGACGTGCATGACAGGATCCGTGCAGTTACCCGCTGCAAGATCATGGCCATTACGTCATCAGGACGCTTAGTTGCCCTTGCGGCAAGGCGCGGGGCGCATCACATAATGGCCAGGGCGAACGAGGTGCTTTTTCTCTTCGTAAAGAGCAGGGTAGTGCATGCGATAGACCTGCTCGACACCAGCACCGTTGCGATACTCAAGCGTGGTTTTTGCAGCTTTCACCAAGTGCTTTGTGGTGCGGTACTCTGGCGCAACATAAACCTTGTCGAAGCATTCGACAACGTGGCCCTTCCATGCTGCCGCCGGTGTCGCGAAAAACGGCGCCAGTGCGAGCGCAAGTGCCGGGAGTGCGATCTTCTTCATTGTAGTCCTCCTAAAGGATATGAATTTGTTTTTTGTTTTTGACTGCTCAAAATGCCTCATCCAAGTGCGCGGATTTCTGCTTGTTCACAGAAAAATGCCACACTTGTGATCAAGCTAGCACTGCACATGCGTTCTGGCAATAATCGAAAACAGAAATTTTTCAGGGTTAACGCATTGTTATGATTCCCGCAGCATGATGCGGGTACAGGCGGAATATGAGCGTATCATGACCCATCCTCTGGCGAGCAATACGGTGAATGTGTTAGATATGGACAGGGCTGGTCAGCTGGCAACGGTCCGAAGTCACCTTGATGCGGACCCCCAGCGGCACCTGCGCGCACGCGTCTCGACAGGCTGCGTGGCGGGGATAGAAGACCACGAATTGCTTGAACTGGTCCTGTCGCGCGTTGTGGCGCAGTCAATAGCCGGTGATCTGGCGCAGCGCCTAATTCGCGTCTTTGGTGACTTCAACAAGGTTGTTGCAGCACCGCCGGCGCGATTGCTGACTATCGCAGGCGTCACTGCCGAGATTGTAGCAGAAGTCAAGCTGGTCGAATCCTGCGCACATCGGATGGTGCGGGCGCGGATTTCCGACAAGCCCGTTCTCTCGGGCTGGCAGGCGCTGCTCGATTACTGTCACACTGTCATGGCGCATCGCCAGACCGAACAGTTCCGTGTGCTTTTCCTCGACCGCAAGAACAGGTTGATCGCAGATGAAGCCATGGGCGAGGGAACGGTCGATCATGTGCCGGTCTACCCGCGCGAGGTGGTTCGGCGTGCGCTGGAGCTGAATGCAACGGCGTTGATCTTGGTGCATAATCACCCCTCGGGCGATCCACGCCCCTCGGATGCCGACATTGCCATGACCCGGCAAATCCGCCAAGCTGCCGAAGCCCTGTCGTTGATCTTGCACGATCATCTGATCATTGGCTCATCGAGCGAAGTGAGTTTGCGCGCCGAGGGGGTGTTGTGACCACGCCGCCTTTTTCGCGCGGTTGACCTGATCACGTTTGGGGCAGTGCCCGTTCCAACAGGCGGGCGCGACGTGTCACGATCCACGCGGGCTGGCACAAGAATGAAGTGCGCCTTGGCCATGGTCGGCTGGGCGGGGATCATCTGCCATGTGTGGTTCTGGCCCAGATGGCCAGTCGCCCCGGCGCGCAACGGATGTCGTGGACAGGGCGTGGGCAGGGTATTCTGGAGGCTGCGGCTGGACACTGCGCGCAGGCATGCTGCCATTCTGGGACCGGTTCCGTATGATGGATCAGGCACAATCTTTCATGCAGGGCGCGAATGTGCCGTGGTGCGGGGCCTCGGCGCCGCGCTTTATTCGCCATTTTTCACCAGCGCGATTATGGATCTGCGCGACTTCACGTGGGCGCTTTTGTGCTTCGTCGCGCGCATGGCATCGAAAGCGCCGCCCTGGGCTGTGGTCATCCTTGCCGCAGTTTGCGGGGCAGGGCTGGCGGTCATGGGCTGAGTGATGCGGACATGAAAAAGGGCGCAGGTTTCTGACTGCGCCCTTGGTATTTTCGCCCTTGTAGCCTTCGCTCAGTTCGGCAGTTCCGAAGTGATGCCTTCGACATAGAAATTCATTGTCGCAAGCTCCGCGTCCGGGGCGACTTCGCCTTCTGCCAACCAAGGCGTTCCGTCCTGCCGATTGATCGGACCAGTGAAGGGATGATACTCACCTGCCACGATGGACGCGATCAGTGCGTCGGCTTCGGCCTGAAGTTCGGCGGGGATGCGGTCATTCCAGGGGGCCATCTCAATAATGCCATCGGCAAAGCCCAGCCAGGAATTCTGCGCTTCCCATGTGCCATCCTTCAACGCCTGCACGCGCGAGATGTAGTAGGGGGCCCAGCGGTCCACGATAGCGCTGAGATGTGCCGTGGGACCAAAATCGACCATGTCGCTGGCCTGCCCGAAAGCCATCACGCCCGCATCTTCCGCCACCCGCACAGCCGCGGTGGAATCCGTGTGCTGCATGATCACATCCGCGCCCTGCTCGATCAGGGTTTCGGCCGCATCGGCTTCGAGCGCAGGGTCGAACCAGCTATAGGTCCAGATGATGCGGAAAGTCACGTCGGGATTGACGGCTTTGGCATGCAGGAAGGCGGAGTTGATGCCCGAGATCACTGCCGGAATCGGGTAGGACGCGATATAGCCGATGGTGTTGGTTTCGGTCATCTTGCCCGCGATATGGCCCAGCACCGCGCGGCCCTCGTAGAAGCGCGCATCATAGAGCGAGATATTGTCATGCTCCTGGATGTAGCCGGTCGCGTGCTGGAAGGCGACATTCGGGAAACGGCCCGCAACAGCGTTGACATCCGGCCCGTAGCCGAAAGAAGCGGCGAAGATCATATCGGTGCCTGACAGCGCCATTTGCGTCATCACGCGCTCGGCATCCGCGCCATAATCGACATTCTCGACGATGGTGGTTTCGACGGCATCGCCGAAATGATCCTGCATCTCCTGGCGCGCGCGGTCATGGCCTGCGGTCCAGCCGAAATCGCCCACGGGGCCGATATAGATGAAGCCGACCTTGGTGGTGTCAGCCACCGCCGGGGTGGCGAGCGCCGCGCTCAGAAGGGCGGCTGTGAGCAGTTTTTTCATTTTGGGGTCTCTCCCTGTTGGCAGCGAAAAGCCTCAGTCCGAGGCGTGGAACGGCCGGTTGAGCGAACCGGGCGCATTGAGCGACCCGCGCGCCTTGCCCGACGAAATCAGAACCAGCACGAAGATCGTTATCAGGTAGGGTGACATTGACAAGTACTCGACCGGGATCTTGACGCCTGCGGCCTGCAGATTGAGTTGCAGCACCACGACACCGCCAAAGAGATAAGCGCCCGCCAGCGCGCGCCAGGGCCGCCAGCTTGCGAAGACCACCAGCGCGAGCGCGATCCAGCCTGCACCGACGGTCATGCCTTCGGTCCATTGCGGCACGCGGATCAGCGACAGATAGGCCCCGCCCAGACCTGCGCAGGCCCCGCCGAACATGATCGCAAACACACGCACCCGGCGCACATGATAGCCCAGCGCATGGGCCGCGTCATGGTTTTCGCCAACGGCGCGCAGGATCATCCCCGCGCGGCTGTAGTTGAGAAACCACCAGACCGCGGCGACCAGCGCGATGGTCAGATAAACGACGATATCGTGGCTGAACAGCGCCCGGCCCAGAAACGGGATTTCCGACAGCGGTCCAAGGTCCAGCTTGGGGGTGCGCGGCGGGGTGATGCCGACATAGCGCTGGCCCAGAAGTGCCGTCAGCCCCAGCCCGAACAGCGTCAGCGCAAGGCCCGAGGCCACCTGATTGGTCATCAGCGCCTGTGTCAGCAGCGCGAACAGCAGCGACAGCGCCATGCCCGCACAGGCCGCGCCGACAAAGCCGAGCACCGGGCTGCCGGTATTGACCGCCACGATGAAGCCCAGGCAGGCCCCCATGATCATCATGCCCTCGACCCCGAGATTGAGCACGCCTGCTTTTTCGACCACCAATTCGCCGATTGCGGCCAGCAGGATCGGGGTTGCAGCGACCATCAGGGCGGCCATCAGAACAGCGGGGTTGATCGAGCCCAGGATCATATGCGCGCTCCCTTGGTCAGTCGCAGCCGGTAATTGGTCTGGAAATCGAGCGCCAGCAGGAAAAACAGCAGCATCCCCTGAAAGACCTGGATCGATGCGCCCGGAAGTTGCAGCATCATCTGCGCCAATTCGCCGCCGATATAGGTCAGCCCCAGCAGAAGCCCTGCCAGTACGATTCCAAGTGGGTTAAGCCTGCCCAGAAAGGCCACGATGATCGCTGTGAACCCGTATCCGCTGGCAAATTCGATGCGCACCTGTCCCGCCGGGCCAGAGACTTCGAACATGCCTGCAAGCCCTGCCAGCGCGCCGGAAATCCCCAGACAGATCACCACCAACCGCGCGGGCGAAACGCCTCCGAACCGCGCCGCACGCGGGGCCTGTCCTGCGAGCTTGATGTGATAGCCCAGCATGTGCCGGGTCATCATCGCATAGGCGAAGATCACGGCGATCAGCGCTGCGACCACGCCCCAATGAATGCCAGTGCCCGCGATCAGCTCGGCATTATGCGCGGCCTCATAGCGGCGCAGGTCGCGCGATCCGGGGAAGCCTGCGACATCAGGGTTGCGCATCAGCCCCAGCGCCATCGCGGCAAGGATGCGCTCGGCCACATAAACCAACAACAGTGACACGAGGATTTCGTTGGTGTTGAACCGCGTCTTGAGGATCGCGGGGATCATCGCCCAGAGAAATCCGCCAAACGCGCCCGCAAGCACCATCAGCGGGAAAATGTACCACCCCGGCGCGGGGAAGAAGGCCAGTGCCACGCCCGCGCCGAAAAGCGCGCCAATGATATACTGACCTTCTGCGCCGATATTCCAGATATTGGCCTTGAAGCCAATGGCGAGCCCGATGGCGATCAGGATCAGCGGGGCGGATTTGATCAAGAGTTGCGGGCGCGAGAAGCTGCCGAATTGGGCGCTGAAGATCGGATCGAAAAAGATCAGCCGGATCGCGGCGATGGGATCCTTGCCCAGTGCCGCAAACATCAACCCGCCTGCGATCATCGTCAGTGCGACGGCCAGAAATGGATTGGCGATGCGCCAGAAGGTCGAGGGCTCCTTGCGTTTCTCCAGGCGGATCATGCGCTCACCCCTTGCGCAGGCGTCATGTCATGTGCGCCGCCCATCATCAGGCCGATTTCGTCCACACTCAGCCCCTTTGCAGGGCGCACGGGCGTCATCCGGCCCTCATTGAGCGCGGCAAAACTATCCGCAAGTTCCAGCAATTCATCAAGATCCTGACTGATCACCACCACGCCCGCGCCGCGATTGGCCATGTCGAGAAGCGCCTGGCGGATGAAGCTCGCTGCCGCCGCATCGACGCCCCATGTGGGTTGGTTGACGACGATCACATCCGGGGCCAGCTCGATTTCGCGGCCGATGACGAATTTCTGCAGATTGCCACCAGAGAGCGCGCGCGCCAAGACATCCGGCCCCGGTGTGCGCACATCGAATTTCGCAATGATCTCGCGCGCGAAACGGTCGGTCGCCTTCCAGTCGATAAAGCCGCTGCGTGCCAGCCGCTTGCGCTGCGCAGCTGACAAAAGCGCGTTCTCCGTCAGGCTCATGTCAGGGGCAGCCGCATGGCCGAGGCGCTCTTCGGGGGCCGCCACCAGCCCGCGTTTGCGCCGCGCATTGGGGCCGAGATGGCCGATGGGCGCGCCTTTCAGCTGCACCTGATCTGCGCCTGTAGGCACTTCGCCCGACAGCACCAGCAACAATTCGTCCTGTCCGTTGCCCGCGACCCCCGCAATCCCCAGCACTTCGCCCGCATGCAGCGTGAAGCTGATGTCTTTCAGCGACGTGCCGAACGGGTTGTTCGAGGTCAAGGACAGGTTCCTGACCTGCAACAGGGCCGCGCCCTTGGGCTTGGCCGGGCGCTCGGGCGGGGTCAGCACCTGCCCGACCATCAGCTCGGCCAGTTCGCGTGCGGATTTCTCGCGCGGGTCGCAGGTTGCGACCTTGCGCCCGCCGCGCAGGATCGTGGCCTCGTCGCAGAGCGCGCGGATCTCATCGAGCTTGTGCGAGATGTAAAGGATCGCCGTGCCTTCCGCTGAGAGTTGGCGCAGGGTGCGAAACAGAACCTCGACCTCCTGCGGGGTCAGCACCGAGGTCGGTTCATCCATGATCAGAAGTTTGGGCTCCTGCAACAGGCAGCGCACGATTTCGACGCGCTGGCGCTCGCCAGCCGACAAATCGCCCACCAGCCGATTGGGATCGAGCGGCAGGCCGTAAGCGGTCGAGACTTCACGGATGCGCCGCGCCAGATCGCGCAGCGGCGGCGGGTTTTCCATGCCCAGCGCGACATTCTCGGCCACGTCCAGCGCGTCGAACAGGCTGAAATGCTGAAACACCATCGCCACGCCATTGCGGCGTGCTTCGGACGGCTGCGCGGGCGCATAGTCCGCGCCGCGCAGGGTCATCGTGCCGCGGTCAGGCTTGACCAGCCCGTAGATCATCTTGACCAGTGTCGATTTGCCCGCGCCATTCTCGCCCAGAAGCGCATGCATCTGCCCGATGCCGATTTCGAAGGAGATATCGTCATTGGCCAGCACGCCCGGATAGGCCTTGGTCAGTCCGTCCAGTCGCAAAAGTGGCTGGCGCATCGCTGTGGTCCCCCTGTCAGCGGCTTTTAGTGCCGTCTTCTCGCCTTTACAAAAGCCATGCCGCCGCTGCAACTCAAGCGAAATCTGCCCGGATCATGCCAGCGGATCGCGAATGCCCGCTGGATGATCATGCCCTCTTTTCCATTTCGCAGGCCCGATCTATGCTGGCGCCATGACCCAGACCCCCCGTTTCATTCACCTGCGCACGCATACCGAATATTCCCTTCTCGAAGGGGCGCTCCCGCTCAAGAAACTTGTCAAGGATTGCGCGGCCAAGGGCTACCCGGCGATTGCAGTCACGGATACGGACAATCTGTTCGCCGCGCTGGAATTCTCGGTTCTGGCGGCTGGGGCAGGCGTCCAGCCGATTCTGGGCTGCCAGATCTCGGTCGCCTATGACCCGCCCGTCGCGGGCGAGAAGCTGCGCATGCCTGCGCCCGTCGTGCTGCTGGCACAATCGGAAGCGGGCTACATGAATCTGATGGCACTGAATTCCTGCCTTTATCTGCCGAAAGATCGCCCTGTCCCGCAGGTCACGTTAGAAGAGTTGGAGGCTCATTCCGACGGTCTGATCTGTCTCACCGGTGGGGCGGAAGGCGCGCTCGGCAAGCTGATCCAGACCAACCAGATGCCCAAGGCGCGCGCGCTGATGGAGCGGCTGTCGCGGGCCTATCCGGGCCGGCTCTATGTCGAATTGCAGCGCCATGCGGGCGAAGACGGGCAGATGATCGAGGCCGAGCGCGTCACGGAACGCCCTTTTGTCGAACTGGCCCATGCGCTGGAATTGCCGCTGGTGGCGACAAATGACGCCTATTTCCCAAGCCCCGACATGCATCAGGCCCATGATGCGCTGTTATGCATCAAGGACGGCACATATGTCGATCAGGCCGCGCCCCGCCGCAGGCTGACCCCGCAGCATTACCTGAAAACGCCCGAGGAAATGGCAGCACTGTTCGCCGATCTGCCCGAGGCGCTGGAAAACACGGTCGAGATCGCGCGCCGCTGTGCCTATAAGGCCGAGCGCCGTGCGCCGATCCTGCCGCGCTTTGCCGAGGATGAGGTCGAAGAGCTTCGCCGTCAGGCCCGCGAAGGGCTGGCGGCGCGGTTGGCCGTGATCCCCCATGCCGCACCTGTCGCCGAGTATGAGGCGCGACTGGACTTCGAACTGGGGATCATCGAAGGCATGGGTTTTCCCGGCTATTTCCTGATCGTGGCCGATTTCATCAAGTGGGCCAAGGATAACGACATTCCCGTGGGGCCGGGCCGGGGCTCAGGCGCTGGCAGTCTGGTGGCCTATGCGCTGACGATCACGGACCTCGACCCGCTGCGCTATGCGCTGCTGTTCGAGCGGTTTCTCAACCCCGAGCGTGTGTCCATGCCGGATTTCGACATCGACTTCTGCATGGACCGCCGCGAAGAGGTGATCCGCTATACGCAGGAAAAATACGGCCATGACAAGGTGGGCCAGATCATAACCTTCGGCGCGCTCCTTTCAAAAGCTGCGGTGCGCGATGTGGGCCGCGTGCTGCAACTGCCCTTTGGGCAGGTCGACAAGCTGTCGAAAATGATCCCGGTCGAGGGCGTGAAGCCTGTCAGCATCGAGAAGGCGCTCGCAGATGAGCCGCGCCTGCGCGAGATGGCGAAATCGGAAGAAGTGGTCGACCGTCTGCTGACGCATGCGCAAAAACTCGAAGGGCTTCTGCGCAATGCCTCGACCCATGCCGCAGGTGTGGTGATCGGGGACCGCCCGCTGGATCAGCTGGTCCCGCTCTACCGCGATCCGCGCTCGGACATGCCTGCGACACAGTTCAACATGAAATGGGTCGAGCAGGCGGGGCTGGTGAAATTCGACTTTCTGGGGCTGAAGACCCTGACCGTGATCCAGAACGCCATCGAGTTGTTGCGCCGTCGCGGAGTTGACCTCGATATCAACGCCATTCCGCTCGATGATGAGGCGAGTTACAAGCTCTATGCCTCCGCGCGCACGGTTGCTGTGTTTCAGGTGGAAAGCTCGGGCATGATGGACGCGCTGCGGCGCATGAAGCCCACCTGTATCGAGGATATCGTGGCGCTGGTGGCGCTTTATCGCCCCGGCCCGATGGAGAATATCCCGACCTATTGCGAGGTGAAGAACGGCCTCAGGCCGCTTGAATCGATCCATCCTTCGATTGACCATATCTTGGAGGAAACACAGGGCATCATTGTCTATCAGGAACAGGTGATGCAGATCGCGCAGGTCATGGCGGGCTACTCGCTGGGGCAGGCCGACCTTCTGCGCCGCGCGATGGGCAAGAAAATCGCCGAGGAAATGGCCAAGGAGCGGCCCAAATTCGTCGATGGGGCTGTGGCAAACGGGGTGGACAAGAAGAAGGCGGGCGAGGTTTTCGACCTGCTGGAGAAATTCGCCAATTACGGCTTCAACAAATCCCACGCAGCCGCCTATGCGGTGGTCAGCTACCAGACAGCTTATCTCAAGGCGAATTACCCGGTCGAATTCATGGCTGGTGTGATGAATTGCGATATCCATCTCACCGAGAAACTTGCCGTCTACAAACGCGAGGTCGATCGCATGGAGATCGACGTCATTCCGCCCTGCGTCAACCGCTCGCGCGCGCGGTTCGATGTGAAGGATGGCGCGCTGGTCTATGCGTTGGGCGCGCTGAAGAATGTGGGGCTGGACGCGATGCGCCTGATCGTCGATGCGCGCGGCGCTGCACCATTCACGACGCTTTTTGATCTCGCGCGCCGGGCAGACCTGAAACGCGTGGGCAAGCGTTCGCTGGAAATGCTTGCGCGGGCAGGTGCATTCGACGCGCTTGACCGCAACCGTCGGCGTGTTTTTGACAGCCTTGATGTGCTGGTCAGCTATTCTGCCGCGATCCATGAGGCGCGCGCGTCAAACCAGGTTTCGCTCTTTGGCGAGGCGGGCGAGGATATTCCCGAACCTCGACTGAGCGGTTGTGAGGATTGGCTGCCCACTGAACGGTTGGCGCAGGAGCACCAGGCCATCGGGTTTTACCTCTCCGGCCATCCGCTCGACGATTACGCCGGGCCCTTGCGTCGCAAACAGGTTATGACCTTGGCCGAGATTGAGAGAAAAGCCGCAGCGGGACCGCTCGTCGCGAAGATTGCAGGTGCGGTTTCAGGGCGTCAGGAAAGAAAATCTGCGCGCGGCAACCGTTTCGCATTCGTGCAACTCTCGGATCCGACCGGGCTTTATGAAGTCACGGTCTTTTCCGACACTCTGGAGGCAGGACGGCAATATCTTGATGCAGGACAAAATGTCGTGCTGACGGTTGAGGCGACGATGGAGGCCGAAACACTGAAATTCCTTGCGCGCGGGGTCCAGCCGATTGATGTCGTTGTCGCCGATGTGGGGGCTGTTGGGTTGCGGGTGCATGTGGACACCCCTGAAGCCATTGCTTCTGTCGCTGCGGTCTTGTCGCGCCATAAGGTTAGTCCGGCGCGTGGGCGTGGACCGCTGCTGTTCAGCGTGACGGATCGCGTGCTTGGGCAGGAATACGAGATCGACGCAGGCGCAAGTTTTGCGATCACGCCGCAGATCAAAGGGGCAGTGAAGTCGTTGGGCGGTGTCGTCCTGGTCGAAGAGATATAGGCAGGCCCGAAGGACTGCGGCTGAGGGGTTGCGCCT
>SKIM01000346.1 GCA_007116445.1 Natronohydrobacter sp. | reverse complement strand
TCGATCACGGAATGGCGCCCTGTCACCGGCGCAATCCCCCCTCTGTCCGAGGCCATGTGGCTGGAAGAATTCGAGAAATACCGTCAGATCGACCAGTATCAGATCGTCAACCGTGGCATGACGCTTGAGGAGTTCAAGGTCATCTACTGGTGGGAATGGGGCCATCGCCAGTTGGGCCGTGTCATTGGTCTGGTCTGGGGCGTGGGCTTCCTGTTCTTCTGGCTCACGAAGCGCATCCCAACCGGCTGGACGCCACGCCTGCTGGCGCTGGGCGCATTGGGCGGTCTGCAGGGCGCGATTGGCTGGTGGATGGTGGCGTCCGGCATCACAGCGGGCGAGGGGATGGTGAGCGTCGCCTCATACAGGCTGGCGACGCATCTGGGGCTGGCTTTCATCATTCTTGGCATGATCGCATGGTACACGTTTCTGCTCAACCGCCCCGAGGCCGAGCTGATCGCGGCGCGGCGTGGGCGCGAGGCCAGGCTCTACTCCATGACGACTGGGCTGATGCATATCGCCTTTCTGCAAATCCTGCTCGGCGCGCTCGTGGCGGGGATTGATGCCGGGCGCGGCTACACGGATTGGCCGCTGATGAACGGGGTCTTCATTCCGCCTGAATTGCTGGCGATGCAGCCGCTCTGGACGAATTTCTTTGAAAACCCCGCGACGACGCAATTCATCCACCGCAAGGCAGGCTATCTGCTCGCGGCTTTTGCGCTCGTGGTCTGGCTGCGCGGGCGCAAGTCCACCCATTCGGCTACGCGTTCGGCCTGTCACGCCATGTTCGCGGTGATGGTGGCGCAGATCGCATTGGGCGTCTTCACAGTGCTGCATGGCGCGCCCTGGCAGCTTGGTATTGCGCATCAGGCGACGGCAGTGCTGCTCTGGGTGCTGATCATCCGCGCGCGCCATCTGGCGCAATTCCCGCGCTTTGACAGCCTGCGCAAGCAAGGAGCGGCCGCATGAATGCCTTTGCCGAAGTGATGGATTTCACCCGCCAGACCGAAGCGCTGGCGCAGGTCTCGGGACGGCTGGGCTGGGACCAGCAGACGGTCATGCCGCGCGGCGCCAATGCGCAGCGCTCCGAGGAAATGGCCGCGCTTGAAGCCGTGCTGCACGCGCGGCGCACGGACCCGAAGCTCGGCGATCTGCTCGACGCCGCCGAGCCCCCTGACGAGGCTGGCGCCGCGCAGTTGCGTGAACTGCGGCGCGGTTTCGCGCGCAATACGCGCGTGCCGGCGCGATTGGCCGCGGAACTCGCGCGCATCACGCCGCTTTCGCAGACCGCGTGGGAGGAAGCCCGCGCCGCGGGTGATGTCGCAGCATTTCTGCCCTGGCTCAGCCAGATGATCGCGCTGCGTCGTGAGGAAGGCGAAGCCATTGCCGATGGCGGCGATCCCTATGACGCGCTCATGGCCGATTATGAGCCGGAAACTGATGCGGCCTCGGTCGCAGCGATCTTTGATCAGATGCGCCCGCGGCTTGTGGCCCTGCGCGACGCAGTGCTCGGTGCGGATACACCGCCTGCGCTGACAGGCACATTTGACCGCGACGGCCAGTTGCGGCTGGCGCGCAAGCTGGCAGAAAGGTTCGGCTATGACATGGGGCGCGGGCGCATCGATCTGGCGGTGCATCCGTTCTCGTCCGGGTCGGGCGATGATGTGCGTATCACCACCCGCGTCGCGGAGAATGACCCGTTCAACTGCCTCTATTCAACGCTGCATGAAGTGGGGCATGGGGCCTATGAACAAGGTGTTGACCCTGCCTACAGGCTGACCCCCATCGGGCGGGGCGCGTCAATGGGCGTGCATGAAAGCCAGAGCCGGATCTATGAAAACCAGCTTGGCCGCAGCCGCGCCTTCTGCCACTGGCTGCATGGTGAAATGCTGGCCGAGTTCGGGCCGCTGAATGTGGCCGATGCCGACGGGTTCTATGCCGCCGCCAATCGCGTGACGCGCGGCTATATTCGCACGGAAGCCGATGAAGTGCAGTATAACCTGCATATCATGCTGCGTTTCGATCTGGAGCGCGGACTGATCGACGGCAAGCTGCGCCCCGACGATCTGGAGGAGGCCTGGAATACGCGTTTCGAGGCGGATTTCGGCATTCCGGTGGATCGTCCGGCCAATGGTGTCTTGCAGGACGTGCATTGGTCGGTCGGGTTGTTTGGATATTTCCCGACCTACGCGCTGGGCAATCTCTATGCGGGGTGCCTGCACCAGGCGCTGCGCGCGGATATCCTCGATCTCGACGCCCAGCTTGGCGCGGGCGATCTGAAGGCGGCAACCGGTTGGCTGCGCGAGAAGCTGCAGGTTCACGGCGCTTTGCGCAATCCTCGCGACACGATCGAAGCCGCCTGCGGCGCAGCACCGGTGGCGGCGCCGCTGCTAGACTATCTCGACGCAAAGTTCGGCGCGCTCTACCGGCTCTGAGCCGACGGGACCAGAGGCAGGACAAGCCGCGCGGACAGCCCGCCGAGCTGCTGGCTCTGCCCAAGCTCCAGCGCGCCGCCATGTGTCCGTGCAACTTCGGCAACGATGGCCAGCCCCAGGCCGACACCGCCACTGTCGCTGTTGCGCGCTGCGTCCAGTCGCAAGAAGGGTTCTATTGCCCGCGACCGGTCGCTTTCCAGAATGCCTGGCCCGTCATCTTCGACGGAAATGACCAGCGCATCTGCACGCAGCTCTGTGGTGATCCGAGCCATGGAGCCATGACGCAGCGCATTGCTCAGCAAATTGTCCAGGGCCCGAGACATGCCGACAGGTTGCGCCATCACACGAGTTTCCAGGGGCATAAGGTTGTGAAAGTCGAGCTTATGGCCCGCGCTTCTGTATCGGGCGACAAGCGCCCCGATCATCTCCTCCGGGGCAAGCTCCTGCGCCGCTTCTTCGCTGATCTGCCTGCGGGTATATTCAAGAAATTGCTCCAGCCGATGCTCGACATCGGCGAATTCGACCTCCAGCGCGGCACGATCTTCGCTCTCGTCCATCATCGACAGGATCAGCCGCATCCGCGTCAGCGGCGTGCGCATGTCATGGCTGACGCCCGATAGCATCAGTTGCTGTTGTGTGCGCTGTCGTTCCAGCCGATTGCGCATGTCGATAAATGCATGCGCCGCCGCCCGGATTTCGCGCGCCCCGGTGGCGCGCAGCGCGACGCGCTCGCCGCGTCCATAGGCTTCTGCGGCCGCACCGAGCCTGCGGATGGGGCGGATTTGCAGACGCAGGAATTGGAAAGCGATCAGTGTCATCACCACAGAGGCCAGAAAGACGATCACCAGAAGCTGATGAGGATTCGAGGTTGTCAACAGGCGGCGTGGAACCGCCAGCTCCAGCGGACCATGGTCGGTTTCCACCCAGATCAGAACGCGCCCCCTGTCGCGTGAAAGATCGACAAGCCGAAATTCGGGCAAAGCCGTCTGCAGGCTGCGCTTGATCTCTGCGCCCGCCAGATCGAACGGTTCGCGTTGCGGCACGGTTTCGGGAAGCGCAGGTACCAGCGCCAGTCGGATATCGAGCTGCGCAAAGACATCGCGAAATTCGGTCAGGACCTGTTCGGGCTCTGTGACAGCGTCAAGCCTGTCGATCAAGATGCGCACTGTCCGAGATGTATTGATGGTCAGTTGCGCTGTGACCCGCTCATAATGACGCTGAACGAAAACCACTGACAATACGATCTGGATCGCAATGACAGGCGCAATCAAGATAAGCACCGCCCGCCCGTAAAAGCTGGCTGGAAAAACCTGTCGGAACCGGAGCCGCGATCTCATGGGGCCACGATAGGCAAAGCCTTTGCCGCTCACAAGCGGCCTTGCATTAAAACCATAGCCTTTGTGCCACCCGCAGGGTAATCTCACGCGCATGTCCGATCCCGTGTGGCTGGAACCTGACCTGCGCCTTTTGCGCGCGCCCAATCCCTCGCCACTGACAGGTGAGGGCACGAATACCTATATTCTCGGCGCTGATGCGCTCTGCGTGATCGACCCTGGTCCCGACGACCCGGCCCATCTCGCGGCGATCCTGAGCGCTCTGGATGATTCGCGCATGCTGCGGGCGATCCTGGTTACGCATGCCCATCTCGATCACGCGCCACTGGCGCGCGGGCTTGCGAGGGCTACGGGCGCTCCCGTAATGGCGTTCGGCGATGCGCTGGCGGGACGCTCGGCACGGATGCGGGCGCTGGCCGAAACCGGGCTTATCGGGGGTGGCGAGGGCGTGGATCTCGCCTTTCGACCTGACCAGATTCTTGCAGATGGTGCGCAGATCCGGATCGGCGCTGACAGCTTGCGTGCGATCTGGACGCCTGGGCATTTTGGTAATCATCTGTCATTTGCGTGGCGCGGGGCGGTGTTCAGCGGCGACCATGTGATGGGCTGGTCCTCGACGCTGGTATCGCCGCCCGATGGCGATGTGTCGGATTACATGCGCTCCCTGGACCGGTTGACGCAAGAATCCGCGCGTATCCTTTACCCTGGCCATGGTGCGCCTGTGACCGACCCTGAGGGCAGACTCGCGGCGCTGCGCTCCCACCGCCTACAGCGCGAGTCAGAGATTTGTGACAGCCTGCGCTCAGGGCCGAAAACTGTTCTTGAGCTTGTGCAAGGCATCTACACAGAGACTCCTCCGGCCCTCCGTCGCGCTGCTGCGCGCAACGTCTTTGCGCATCTGATTGATCTCGTGCATCGCGATCAGGTGTCGGCTACTCCAGAACTCCATCCCGAGGCAGTTTTCAGTTTCTTGTAGATCGCAAGAAAAGGGTGCGATTTCGGTCTGGACGCGCCGCGAAGTGCTTGCTATACGGCCGCTGTGTTCCGGCGTAGCTCAGCGGTAGAGCAGTTGACTGTTAATCAATTGGTCGTAGGTTCGATCCCTACCGCCGGAGCCAAAAAAACCAAAGAAAACAAGACGATACAGGAAGCCCGCGCAAGCGGGTTTCGTCCTGTTTTGCGCCTTGTCACTGATTTGTCACCGCTGCGAAAAAATTTGTCACTGACGGCGAATCAGGCCACCAACTGCGGCCTTTTCTGAAACCGTTC
>SKIM01000339.1 GCA_007116445.1 Natronohydrobacter sp. | reverse complement strand
TAGGGCGTGCGGGCCAGCGCATCCAGATCCAGATCGCGGATCGCCGCGTAGTCACCGCCCGCATCCGTCACCAGCCGGTGCATTTCGCGCACCAGATCGCGGGCATAGAGGATGCCAACGATATTCTCCTGTTCCTCGCGATACATGGGCAGGCGCGAATGGGGCGAGTTGATGCATTGCGCGATGATATCCTCGATCGGGTCATCGGCATTGACGACCTCGATCTGGCTGCGATGGCGCATGATTTCCTCGACCGTGCGTTCGGACAGATCAAGCGCGCCCAGAAGGCGGTCGCGGTCTTCCTTTTCGACCGAGCCGGAGGAATGCCCCAGCGCCAGCGTGCCTGCGATTTCCTCATGCACCGACATGATGTCACGGTCGGGGTCGATCTGCACCCCGAAGGCCATCAGAACCCGGCGCACGATGAAGCGGACGACCGAGACGATGGGCGAAAACAGCGCCACAAGGATGCGCAAGGGCGCGGAGACGCGCAGCGCGACAGTTTCGGGATTGGTGATCGCATAGGTCTTGGGCAGGACTTCCGCGAAGATCAGCACCAGAAGCGTCATCACCAGCGTCGCCAGCGCCACGCCGCTGTCACCGAACAGCCGCGTGAACAGCGCTGTGGCCAGCGAAGCGGCGAGGATGTTGACCGTGTTATTGCCCAGCAGGATCGCGCCGATCATCCGTTCGCTGTCTTCGGTCAGCTTCAGCGCGCTCGCAGCCCCCGACAGGCCCTTGTCTGCATGCGCTTTCAGCTTGCCCCGGCTCGCGGCGGTCAGCGCCGTTTCCGAGCCGGAGAAAAAACCCGAGATGACCAGCAGAAGAACAATGGCCCCGGCAGTGATCCAGAAGGCCGCGTCGAGCGTGATGGCGAAATCGCCCATTGACGTTGAATTCCTGCTTTGCCCTGCGCCATTTGCGCGTCAATGCAGCATAAATCCTCACATCGCGCGCGTCCAGCACATCCCTGCCAAGGCTTGACCCGCGCGCCGAGTTTGGCCACTAGGTCCAGCATGTTCGCGCAAGACACCCTAGATCAGATCATCCGCCGTTTCGGCTTTCTCGAAGCCCGCCTGATGGAAGGCGTGGCCCCCGAAGACATCGCGGCGCTGACGCGCGAATATGCCGAGTTGAAGCCCGTTGTGGCCCAGATTGCGGCCTATCGTCAGGCGCTCGCGGATCAGCGTGACGCGATCGAGATGCGCGCCGATCCTGAGATGCGCGCCTTGGCCGAAGATGAACTCGCGCGGCTGGCCGAGGCGCTGCCCGCGCTTGAGCAAGCGCTGCGGCTGGCGCTGTTGCCCAAGGATGCGGCCGATGCACGGCCTGCGCTGATCGAATTGCGCCCCGGCACTGGCGGCGAGGAAGCCAGCCTTTTCGCATCCGATCTCTTGCGCATGTATCAGCGCTATGCCGAGGCGCGCGGCTGGCAGGTGCAGATGATCAGCTTTTCGGAAACCGAACTCGGGGGATTGCGCGAAGCGGTCATGCGCATCGCGGGCGAGGGGGTATTCGCGCGGTTCAAATACGAATCCGGTGTGCACCGTGTCCAGCGTGTGCCGGTCACCGAATCGGGGGGGCGCATCCATACGTCGGCGGCCACTGTCGCTGTGCTGCCCGAAGCCGAGGAGGTCGATATCGACATCCCTGCTAGCGACATCCGCATCGACACGATGCGCGCCTCGGGCGCGGGTGGGCAGCATGTGAACACCACTGATTCGGCAGTGCGCATCACCCATCTGCCCAGCGGGATCGTTGTCACATCGGCCGAGAAATCGCAGCATCAGAACCGCGCCATCGCGATGCAGGTCTTGCGCGCCAAGCTCTACGATATGGAGCGTCAGCGCGCGGATGCGGCGCGCGCGGATGCGCGCCGCGCGCAGGTCGGCTCGGGCGACCGCTCCGAGCGCATCCGCACCTATAATTTCCCGCAAGGCCGGATGACCGATCACCGCATCAACCTGACGCTCTACAAGCTCGATGCAGTGATGCAGGGCGATCTCGATGAAATCATCGACGCGCTGACGGCTGCCGATCAGGCCGCGAAACTGGCCGAGATGGAAGCCTGATGCGCGCGGACCGGCTGCTGGCCGAAGGCGTCCAGACCCTGCGTGCGGCCGGGATCGAGGGGGCGGCGCGCGATGCGCGCTGGCTGATGGCCCATGCGCTGGGGATCAGTCAGGACCGGCTGACGCTGGCGCTGGGCGACGACATGGACGCGGGCGCGCAGGCGCGGTTTCGCGCCGCGATCGCTGCGCGTGCCCGCCGCCAGCCTGTCGCGCAGATCATTGGCCAGCGGCAGTTTTGGGGGCGGATGTTCAAGGTCACCCCTGATGTGCTCGACCCGCGCCCTGAAACCGAAACACTGGTTGCGACAGCACTGGATCTGCCTTTCGCGCATGTCCTTGATCTGGGCACGGGCAGCGGGGCGATTCTGCTCAGCCTGCTGGCGGAACGCCCGGATGCGACCGGGCTGGGTGCAGATATCTCCGAGTCCGCTTTGGCCGTCGCGCGGGCCAATGCGCAGGCGCTTGGGCTGACCGCACGCGCGCGTTTTCAATGCGCCGACTGGTGCGCAGGGCTGGCGGGGCCATTCGATCTGATCGTCTCGAATCCCCCCTATATCGGTGCAGGCGAACTCGCAGCGCTTGCCCCCGAGACCCGCGACTGGGAGCCGCGCGGCGCACTTGTGCCCGCGGGCTGTGACGGGTCGGGGCTGGCGGATTACCGGCGCATCGCAGCGCAGGCGCCCGCGCTGCTGGCCCCTGAGGGCTGGCTGATGGTGGAAATCGGGCTGGGGCAGGGGCCGGACGTGCAGGCGCTCTTCATGCAGGCCGGGCTGCGCGCCGCAGCCTTGGTCGCGGATATGACGGGCCGGGCGCGCGTGGTGATGGCACAACGCCCTGCCTGAGGCATCTAGGCCGCAGGAAACGGCTGTTTCCTGCCCGGATCACAAATTTTAATCGCTAGGGGCTTGTCATGTGCCCGCAGCCATGCGAAGTGATATTCAAGAAGCGGGATGCGGGGTCGCGCAGCGCTTCTCTAAATCCCTTTTTCAGCAGTCCGGGTCGTCCGGTGACGGAGACACTGAAAACAGGACTGCACCTATGCCATGATCGGCAGGATATAGTTACGCATGAGATCAACCAACAAACGCTCGCGTTCGAAATCGAACCGTCCCAAAACGCTTGGCAACATCGTCAATCGCGTCTTTGACAGTTCCGGCCCTGAAGGCAAGGTGCGCGGTACGCCGCAGCAGATCATTGAAAAGTATCAGGTTCTGGCGCGCGATGCGCAGCTTTCCAATGATCGGGTCGCGGCCGAAAATTTCCAGCAGCATGCCGAGCATTACACGCGGCTGCTTGCACAGGCGATGCGCGAACAGCAGGCTGAACAGGAAGCGCGACGCCTGCAGCAGGAAGAGCGCAATCGCAGTCAGAACGATGATCGCGGGCAGGGCCAACGCCGCCACGAGTCGCGCCGCAACACAGATGGCGCGCAGCAAACCGGCGATGATGCGCGCGACACATCCGGGGGTGACGCTTTCGCACTTCAGGACAGGGCAAATTCCGAGCGCGATCAGGGCACTCTGGTCGAGACGCCGGAATCAGCGCGTCAGGAGCAGCCCGCAGCCGCCGCCGAAATTCCCGCCACTGCTGACAGCGCGCCGCAACCCGAGGCGACCACTCCTGCTGATGCAGCACCGCGCAAACCTGCCGCCCGTCGTCAACCCCGCGCGCGCAAAGCCGCCACAGGGGACGCGGATGGCAGCGCCTCGGATGTGAAACCGGCCGCGAAACCCGCGCGCAACACGCGCAAACCGCGCAAGGCTGCCGCAGAGAAAGCGCAGCCCGACGCAGATGCGTCGGTCAGCCCGTCGGAAGCCGCCGAATAGCAACCCTCACGGGACAGGCGCCTGTCTCAGGGCGCCGGGCCGGGCCTGTCCTGGCCGCTTGCGATAGGCTGACGGCGATTGCCCCACAGCCTGCGCAAAGGCCCGCGAGAAATAGCCCGGCGTCGAAAATCCCAGATTTCGAGCGATTGCCTGCACGGGCAGATCTGTCTCTGACAGCAGCCTGCGGGCAGTATACAGCCGGCGTTCCTGCAGCAGCGCCAGCGCCGTGCGCCCGCAACTGGCACGACAGGCGCGGGTCAGATGGGTCGGCGTCACGCCCAGTGCGCTGGCATAATCGGTGATATTCAGCGCGCTGGCGAATTCGCGCTCCAGAAGCATCGCGAAGCGGGCGGTCAGTTTTTCATTGGCATTCAATTCCGGGCTTGCCGTCTGCCCTGCCGCAGCAATTTCGCGCTGATGACGCTGCATCCAGATCGCCAGCAGCCCCAATTGATGCAGTGCTGCGCGCTCTGCCATCGGGCGTTGTCCTTCAACCTCGCGCTGGATCGCGTCGATGATATGGGCGACTTCGGCATGCTGGTTGGCCTCTCGCAGACGCAGGTGCAGCGGCCCGTCGGGCAGCTCCAAGGTCTGTTCTTGTCCGAAATAGATCGCCGTGCCCTGCACACGGGTCATGGCCTGAAAGCCGTGCAGCGTGCCTGCCGGGATGAAAATCGCATTATGCGGATGAAAGCCGCGGATGCTGCCCCCCAGATTGATGCGCCCCTGTCCATGGGTGAACCACAGAAACAACGGCTCGCGCAGCGCCCGCATCGTCTCAAGCTGCCATTTCGGCGCAGAGGCGAATTTCGAGATCGGCATGAGCCGCAGTTTCAACGCTGGATCAGGTATGTTTTGCATCACGACAACATCCCCCCGGATGAGCGCCGAGATTAGGACGGAAAAAAGGCGAACGCGAAGCGTTACTTCACGGCGGTGTGAAAAAAACGGAGGGCACGAGCGCTGGCGTTGTAAATTTGTGACTCGGGCCGCCTGGTGTCAGATCAGCGCGTCCCAGTCATGCATGCGGTTGCGAAACCATGTTCGCTGGCGTTTGGCATACTGGCGCGTGGCAAGTGTTGCGGCTTGCTGCGCCTCATCCCACGAGATCTGGCCTTGCAGATGGGCAATCAGCTCAGGCGCTCCGATCGCGCGTGCCCAGGGGGCCTGCGGTTGCCAGTGCGGCAGGGCGGCGCGCGCCTCCTCCAATGCACCGGCAGTCAGCATCTGCGCGAAGCGCTGATCGATTCGCGCATTCAGCCATGCGACATCCGGGCGCAGCACCAGCGCAGTGGCCTGCGCGCGCGGCAAGAGCGGCGGTGGCGTCTGGTCCTGCCAATGCGCCAGCCCCCGACCCGTGGCGGCCTGCACTTCCCAGGCGCGCTGCACGCGCGCAGGGTTGCGCGTGTCAATCCGCGCGCGGGTTGTCGCGTCCAGATCCGCCACCATTGCTTTCAGCCCGGCGTGGGCCAGATGGGCATCGGCCTCGGCGCGCAAGGCGGCAGGGGTAGGGGGCAAGGTGACCAGCCCTTCGGTCAAGGCACGGAAATAAAGCCCGGTGCCGCCGACGATGATGGCCGTGGGATGGGCGCGCAGCAGCGGGTCGAGCGCACGCAGCCAATGGCCCACCGACCAGTCCTGATCACGCCCGACCCCACCATAAAGGAAATGCGGCACCCGCGCGCAATCGCACGCCTCGGGCCGCGCTGTGAGCACGCGCCACATGTCATATACCTGCAGCGCATCGGCATTGATGATCACGCGCCCCTGGGCTTCGGACAAGGCCAGGGCCAGCGCCGATTTGCCGCTGGCGGTCGGCCCTGCCAGCAGCACCGGACGCGCCGGATCGGGGGGGCTGTCGCGCAACCGGGCAAGGGCGGTTTCCAGCGGAGCGTCAATTCTGGGCATGGGCCTCTGCTTTGCGATTGAACCTGCGGGCGTTTTCCGACATTTTGCCGCGCAAGGAAAGCGCCCGCGCCTTGCATGATCCTTGCGCGCCGGCCCTGCAGGAAGGAAAGCCCCATGTCCGATACCCCCCAGACCACCTATGGCCGCGTGATGCTCAAGATTTCGGGCGAAGCGCTCATGGGGGATCAGGGCTTCGGCCTGCATCCCCCGACCGTGGCGCGCATCGCCCGCGAGGTGAAATCAGTGCATGACATGGGCGTCGAGATCTGCATGGTGATCGGTGGCGGCAATATCTTCCGGGGCTTGCAGGGCTCGGCGCAGGGGATGGAGCGCACGCAGGCCGATTACATGGGGATGCTGGCCACAGTCATGAATGCGCTGGCGATGCAGACCGCGCTGGAAGAAATCGGGGTGTTCACGCGCGTCATTTCTGCAATCCCGATGGATCAGATCTGCGAGCCCTATATTCGCCGCCGGGCCGTGCGCCATCTGGAGAAGAAGCGCGTCTGCATTTTCGCCGCCGGGACTGGCAACCCGTATTTCACCACCGACACGGCCTCGGCGCTGCGCGCGTCGGAAATGGCCTGCGAGGCGATTTTCATGGGCAAACAGGTTGACGGGATCTATGACAGCGACCCCAAGACCAACCCCGACGCCAAACGCTATTCCGAGATCAGCTATGACGAGGTCTTGCGCGCCAATCTCAAGGTCATGGATGCGTCCGCGATTGCGCTGTGTCGGGACAACAAGATGCCCCTGATCGTGTTCTCGCTCGATGAGCCGGGCGGGTTCAGCGGCATTCTGCGCGGCGAGGGCACCTATACGCGCGTCCATGCCTGAGAGGGCATGGTTCGAGGCTTACAAAACCGGGGCGCAGCAGCTAGAAGATGCGGGGCGCCCTGAATTCGGGCAGACAAGACGATAGGATGGCACAGATGTCTGATGATCTGGAAATTGACACCGATGACCTGAAGCGGCGCATGGATGGCGCGATGGCGGCCTTGCGCACGGAATTCGGCTCGCTGCGTACCGGGAGGGGCTCGGCCTCGATGCTGGAGCCGGTGATGGTCGAAGCGTACGGCCAGATGACCCCGATCAACCAGGTGGGCACCGTGAACGTGCCCGAGCCGCGCATGGTCACGATCAATGTCTGGGACAAGTCGATGGTCGGCAAGGTTGAAAAAGCGATCCGCGAATCCGGGCTGGGCATCAACCCGCAGTTGAACGGCACGATAATTATGCTACCAATCCCCGAGCTGAACGAGGAACGTCGCCGGGAATTGAGCAAGGTGGCCGCGCAATATGCCGAGCATGCGCGGGTGGCTGTGCGCAACTTGCGGCGTGATGGGATGGACCAGATCAAGAAGGCCAAGGCCGCGGGCATGAGTGAAGACGAACAGAAACTCTGGTCCGAAGAAATCCAGGAACTGACCGACACCTATATCGGGCTGATCGACAAGGCGCTCGAAAGCAAGCAAAGCGAGATCATGCAGGTCTGAGCGACCGGGCGGCCCGAAGGAAACTCTCATGAAAATGGACAAGCCCGCAGGTGGCAGTGATCCCGCGCTTTCCAATGACCTGCATGTCGCAGTGATCATGGACGGAAATGGCCGCTGGGCGCAAAACCGGGGCTGGCCGCGTCTGGTGGGCCACCGCAAGGGCGCCGAGCGGGTGCGCGAATTGGTCAATGCCTGTCCTGACCTCGGGATCCGTTATCTGACGCTCTATGCTTTCTCGACCGAGAACTGGTCGCGCACCACGGAAGAAGTGCTGGGCCTGATGTCGCTCTTCGGGCGCTACATCAAGCGCGAGGCGGGCCGGATGAAGACCGAAGGCGTGCGCATGCGCATCATCGGCGACCGCAGCCCGCTGGACCCGAAACTGCAGGCATTGTTTGACTGGATCGAGGCGGACACAGCCGGAAATGACCGGGTGCATCTGACAGTGGCGATCAATTACGGCGGGCGCGACGAGATCCGGCGCGCGGCGCAATCCGTGGCCCGCGCAGTGCAGGCGGGCGCGCTCGATGCTGCGGCGATCACCGATCAGGTGATGTCGCGCCATCTTGACACGGGTGCGCTGCCGGACCCTGATCTGGTCGTGCGCACCTCTGGCGAGACGCGGGTGTCGAATTTCCTGCTCTGGCAGGCGGCCTATGCGGAATATGTCTTTACCCCCGTGCTCTGGCCCGATTTCACGCCCGACACGATGAAGACGGTCCTCGACGGATTTGCCAAGCGCGAACGCCGCTTCGGCGGGGTGCTGACGTGACCCGCGCCCCGGCCAGTTTCACCGACCTGCGCGCGCGCACCCTGTCGGCAGTGGTGATGATCGCGATCGGTGCGGGTGCCATCTGGGCGGGGGGATTGGTCTTTACCGGATTGGTCTGCGTGTTGATGGGGCTGATGGTGTACGAGCTTTTACGCATGCTGGACCCTGCGCGCGCGCCCGCGATGGCTTTGGCGGCCAGCGCGGTCGCAGCGGCCGTCGTGCCGCTCTTGTGGCTGGCGATGCAGTCGACTTCCTTCGGGGTGGCGACGCTGGGGATCTTCATGCTCTCGGGGGCCATCGGCCTCGCCGTGCGGGGGCTGGCAGGGCGGGAGCAGGCGATTGCCTCGCTTTATCTGCTCCTGATCCTGATGGCCGGGTTGAGCCTTCTGATGCTGCGCGAGATGTTTGGCCTGCTCTGGGTGCTTTGGCTGGTGGCGCTGGTCATCGGTTCTGATGTGGCAGGCTATTTTGCCGGACGGCTGATCGGCGGGCCCAAGCTCTGGCCGCGTGTCAGCCCGAAGAAAACATGGTCGGGCACTGTGGCAGGCTGGCTGCTTGCGGCTCTGATCGGGGCAGGCTTCATGGGGCCGCTTGGCGCGGGCGCAGGGCTGATCGTCATTTCGGTGCTGGTCGCGATGGCGGGGCAGGCGGGCGATATCGCCGAGAGCGCGATCAAGCGCCATGCGGGCGTCAAGGACAGCTCCAACCTGATCCCCGGTCATGGCGGCGTGCTTGATCGGTTCGATGCTATGATCGCGGCGGCGGCAATGGTGCTGGTGCTTGGCGGTCTCGGATTTGTGGTCTGAAAGGGCAGGCATGCGGGTATCCGTTTTCGGCGCGACAGGCTCCATCGGCGAGAGCACCTTTGATCTGTTGCGCCGCCGCGATGATATCGAGACCGTGGCGCTGACCGGCGGGCGCAATGTCACGCGGCTGGCCGAACAAGCGCGCAGCCTGCGCGCGACCCTGGCGGTCACAGCACATGACGACTGTTACGCGGCCCTCAAGGACGCGCTTTCTGGCAGCGGGATTGAAGTGGCCGCGGGCACGCAAGCGTTGATTGACGCCGCCGAACGCCCGACCGACTGGGTGATGTCTGCGATTGTCGGCGCGGCCGGGCTTGCTCCGGGCTTTCGCGCGCTGGCCCAAGGCGCGACGCTGGCGCTTGCGAACAAGGAATCGCTGGTGACCGCAGGCCCGCTGCTGATGGCCGAGGCCGCCCGCCACAGCGCGCGCATTCTGCCTGTCGATAGTGAACATTCGGCGGTGTTTCAGGCGCTGATCGGCGAAGATATCACGGCGGTCGAGCGGGTGATCATCACGGCCTCGGGTGGGCCGTTCCGTGACTGGTCGAAAGACCAGCTTGCGAAAGCGACACTCGCGCAGGCGCAGAAACACCCCAACTGGGACATGGGCCAACGCATCACCATCGATTCCGCGACCTTGTTCAACAAGGCGCTGGAACTCATTGAAACGCGGGAATATTTCGGGTTCGAGCCCGCGCAGATCGAGGCCGTGATCCACCCGCAATCCATCATCCACGCGCTGGTGGGTTTCCGCGACGGTGCGCTGATGGCGCATCTGGGCGCGCCGGATATGCGTCACGCGATTGGCTATGCGCTCAACTGGCCCGAGCGCCGCGACCTGCCTGTGGCCCGGCTCGATCTGGCGCAGCTGGGCCAGCTCAGCTTTCAGGCCCCCGATCCCGACCGCTTCCCCGCGCTGCGGCTTGCGCGCGAGGTGATGGAGCTGCGCGGCCATAGCGGGGCGGTGTTCAATGCGGCCAAGGAAGTGGCGCTGGACGAATTCATCGCGGGCCGGATCGGGTTTCTGGACATGGCGCAGCTCGTTGAGCGCACAATTGACAGCCTTTTGTCCGAAACTTGCCTCACTCGGCCCGTAGTTTCGCTTGAAACCGTGGTGGCCATGGACCAAATGGCCAGAAAGACCGCAGGACGCCACGCCGCCGTCATGGTGTGAAGGCACGACAACCGCGAAGGGAAAAACTTTGGATCTGATCGGGCTGCTGCCGAGTTTCGGAAACTTCTTCTACACGATTGCCGTGTTTGTGGTCGTCTTGTCGATCATCGTGGCAGTGCATGAATACGGCCATTACATCATCGGGCGCCTGTCGGGCATCCATGCCGAGGTCTTCTCGCTGGGCTTTGGCCCAGTGCTGTTCAAGGGCACAGACCGCCACGGGACCGTCTGGCAGGTCGCTGCACTGCCCCTCGGGGGGTATGTGAAATTCGCCGGGGACTCCAGCGCTGTCTCCTCCAAGGACGAAGAAGGCATGGCGCAGATGAGCGCTGCCGAGCAACGGCGCACGATGCATGGCGCGCCGCTCTGGGCGCGTTCTGCGACTGTTGCTGCAGGGCCGATCTTCAATTTCATCCTGGCTTTCTTCATCTTCGCCGGGTTGATGATGTATGAAGGCGTGGCGATCGACGAGCCAGTGGTGGGCGAGATCACACCGCTGCCTGCAGGGCCGTTCGAGCTGGCACAGGGCGACCGGATCCTGGCGGTGGAAGGGGTGCCGACCGAGACATTGGCGGATTTCGTCAATTCGGCCGATGACATGCCCGCACAACCCGTGCTCGCTTACACAGTCGAGCGCGATGGTCGCGTCATGACTGTTACGGGTCCGCATCCGCGCCCCCCGCTGGCAGGCAGTGTCACCTTGCAATCGGCCGCGCGTAGCGCGCAAATGCAGCCGGGCGACGTGATCTTGTCGATCAACGAGACGGACATCGCCACATTCACCGAACTGCGCGAGCTTGTGGCCGAGTCCGAGGGCAATCCGATGGCGCTGCGGGTCTGGCGGGATGGTGCCGAACTGGATCTGGAATTGATCCCGCGCAGAAGCGATCTGCCGCTGCCCGAAGGTGGGTTTGAGACACGTTTCCTGATCGGTCTGACCTCGGGCGCGGTGTTTGAATACAGCACCCGCACCCCGAGCGTGACCGAGGCCGTCACGATGGCGACAAACCAGATCTGGAATGTGATCCGCACCTCGCTGCAGGGGCTGTATTACATGATCCTCGGTCAGATCAGCACCTGTAATCTTTCAAGCCCGGTGGGGATTGCCGAAGCCTCGGCAGCCAAGGCCAGCGATGGTCTGCTTGAATTCGTCTGGTTCATCGGCGTTCTGTCCGTGGCCATCGGGCTGCTGAACCTCTTTCCGATTCCGCCGCTTGATGGGGGGCATCTGGTGTTCCACAGCTACGAGGCCATCTTCCGGCGACCGGCTTCGGATCAGGCCGTGCGTATCCTGATCACGGTCGGTCTGACGCTGGTCTTGACGCTGTTCCTGTTCGCGCTGTTCAATGATCTGACCTGCCGCTGAGCCTGGGTGACTGCCGGGGCCGGCGCAATGCCATAGCTCGGCCCCGATACTGCCCAGATTATGCCTTAATCTTCCTCTATCGCTGCGTTAAAGGAGAGTGAGATGGCATATATCGATAACGAGCTGCGCAATATGCGCCTGATCTGGTCAGCAGTGTCGGACAAGGTCATGATCATCGGTCTGATCGTCTTCGCAATCGTGGCCGCGCGGATCGTGCTGGCAATCTCGGGATACGCGCCTGCAGCGATGTAACCGCCCGCGCTCATGCGCCAGTGTCTGGCCGTAATGCCCAGGCCCCCTTCCCGGAATGCCGCCCTGCGCGGCATTTTGTCGTGAAAAGCTATGTGACGCGCTTGCCCGAAGGCCGCAAGCTTTGCGCAGGACAGCTTTGACAACCCCTGTCAGACCCGATACTCAAGGGCATAATCAAAAACGCGGTAGGACGGGGCCTGACAATGCGCGGAGTGGATCTAGAAATGGTGTCGCGTCGCAGGCGCGTGTCTCGCGGGTGGCATGTTTTGTCAGCAACGGTTTTCTGCGCCTTTGCCTTGTCGCAGACAGGGTTCGCGCAGCCAGCGCAGTCACAGACCTTCCAGTTCAACACGATCTCGATCGACGGCAATATCCGGGTGGATGATTCCACCCTGTTCGGCATTGCGGGGATCGGGCGGGGGCAACCCGTGTCGGCGGGACAATTGAACCAGGCGGCCGCCAATCTGACAGCATCAGGTCTGTTTGAATCGGTCGAACTGGTGCCGCAGGGCAACACATTGATGATCCGCGTGGCCGAATTCCCGATCATCGGCATCATCAATTTCGAGGGCAATCGCCGCATCGACAATGATGCGCTTGCAGGGGTGGTGCAGACCCGCGCCGGTCGCGTCCTGTCCCCTGCCGCCGTCGAAGCCGATGCCCGCGCCATCGCCAATCTCTACGCGCAGCGCGGTCGGACAGCCGCCGAAGTCACCCCCAAGATCATCCCGCGTGGCAATAACCGCGTCGATCTCGCCTTCGAGATCCGCGAAGGCAATGTCGTCGAGATCGAGCGCATTTCCTTCGTCGGCAATCGCAACTTCTCGAATTACCGTTTGCGCCAGGTGCTCAACACCAAACAGGCGGGCATTTTCCGCTGGTTGGTGCAGCGCGACACGTTCGTCGCCGAGCGGATCGCGCTTGACCGGCAGCTGCTCACGGATTTCTACCGCGCGCGCGGCTTTCTCGATTTCGAAGTCCTGTCCGTGAATTCCGAGCTGTCGCGCGAACGCGACGGGTTTTTCCTGACCTTCAACCTGCGCGAAGGGCTGCAATATCGCTTCGGTGAGGTTTCGGTTGTCAGCGAGGTTGAGGGCATCGACGCGGCCGAATACGAGCGCGAATTGCGCCTGCGTCCCGGCACGATCTTTTCACCCACTGTCCTTGACCAGAACATCGCCCGGATCGAGCGGATGGCCGAACAGCGCGGTCTGCGTTTCATCCGCGCCGAGCCGCGCTTTACCCGCGATAACCGCAACCAGACGATTGATGTCGAATTCGCGATTGTGCGGGGCGAGCGGATTTTCGTTGAACGCATCGATATTCAGGGCAACACCACAACGCTGGATCGCGTTGTGCGCCGGCAGTTCACTTCGGCCGAAGGCGATCCGCTCAACCCGCGCGAGATCCGCGAGGCCGCTGAGCGCATCCGCGCACTTGGCTATTTCTCCAATGTCTCTGTTGAACCGCGCCAGGGCAGTGCGCCTGATCAGGCGATTGTCGATGTCGAGGTGGAAGAAACCACGACCGGTTCGCTGGGTTTCTCGGTCAGTTATGGCGCCGCACAGGGCGTCGGTTTCGGGATCAATTTCTCCGAGGCGAATTTCCTCGGACGCGGCCAAAGCGTCTCGGCGGCGTTCAATACGGTGAAAGGCTCGCGCGACATCTCGCTGAGTTTCGGCGAGCCTGCGCTGTTTGATCGCGATCTGTCCTATCGTCTGGATGTGGGCTATCGCGAAACCCGCAGCTTCAACACGGATTTCGACACGCGCTCGGCATTTTTCAACAATTCCATCGGCTTCCCGGTCGGTGAATTCGCGCGGCTGCGGTTGCGGCAAGGTCTGGTTCTGGACCGGCTGCGGGGGTTGGATGACCCTGACGATCCGAAGTTTGATCCAACTGATCCGGCTTTTGATCCAGGTGCCGCGCGCCCGTCGCGCCGCCTCTTTGCCGATCAGGATGCAGGCACAGCGATCACCGGCTCGCTGGGCTACACCTATGCGCTCGACACGCGCGGGGTGGGGATCGATCCGTCGCAGGGCTATGTCCTGAGCCTCAGTCAGGATTTCGGTCTGGGCACGCAAAGCCGCCGCTTCGTCAAGACCGAAGGCCGCGCGGGCTATGAGATGAGTGTGCTGAACGAGGACGTGACTCTGCGCGGTGACTTGCGCGCGGGGATGTTGCACATGGTCAGCGGCCAGTCACGCAACCGCGAACGCTTCCAACTGTCCGATGTGATGCGGGGCTTCTCGCCTGTGGCCGCTGGCCCGCGTGATTTCGATGCAGATAATCGCAGCGTTGTCGGCGGCAACCGTTATGTTTCGGTGCAGGCAGAGGTGCAATTCCCGCTCGGCACGCCCGAAGAATACGGGCTGAGCGGCGGTGTGTTCGCTGATGCAGGTTCGGTCTGGGGCGCCGATGGCATGTCCGGTATCACGACAGTCGAAGACGGAACGGATTACAACAAATTCCATATCCGTGGCACCGTCGGTGTGTCGCTGTTCTGGGACAGCCCGCTGGGACCGCTGCGCTTCGATTTCTCGCGCGCGGTGCGCAAGCTTGACCGCGACCGCGAGCAGAATTTCGACTTCTCGATCGTTTCGCGATTCTGATGCAGTTGCCCGCAGCTTTGGCGGTGATCTTGGGGGCGGCAGGTCTGGGGCTTGCCGCCCCCCTGCAGGCGCAATCAGGGTTTGAATTTTCGCTGGGCGTGCCTGCGACCGCCCCGCAGCCGGTCTTGCGCACGATTGACGACGAGCGCCTGTTTCGCCAGTCGCAATTCGGCCAGCGCGTCGCGGCCGAGATCGAAGCGGCCTCAAGCGCGCTTGAGGCCGAGAATATCCGCTTGCTCGAAGAACTGACCGCGCGCGAGGACGAATTGACGGCATTGCGCGCCCATATGTCCGTCGAGGCGTTCCGCGCTGCGGCAGCTGAATTCGACCTGCAGGCAGAAACCGCGCGTCGTGAGCAGGCCGAAAAGCGTCAGCGTCTGGTGCAATTCGAAGAGTCCGAGCGCCGCCGTTTCTTTGGCCAGATCGCCCCCATCCTGCAAGATCAGCTTGCCGAGCTGGGCGGACAGGTGTTGATCGACGCCCGCGCGGTCATCATCGCCGCGCCCGGCACTGACATGACCGACGAGGCCGTAGCCGCGCTGGATGCGGCGATCGGGGACGGGGGCCAAGCGCCATTCCCGCTGACGCTGCCCTGACCGCAGATGCGGCGGCCAGATGCTTGCCAGCCCCGGAAAGCCTTGCTAGACCCCAGTGTCCCGCGCGATCTGTGTGGGGGCAAGACCGCCGAAAGGACCAAGATGACCGAAAACGTGCCGACCGAAGCTGATCTGACCACGATCATGAAGATCATCCCGCACAGATACCCGTTTCTGCTGATCGACAAGGTCCGCGATGTGGTGGCGCGCAGCTCGGCAGTGGGCATCAAGAATGTGACCTTCAACGAGCCGCATTTTCAGGGCCATTTCCCCGGCGCGCCAATCATGCCCGGTGTCACTATCGTCGAAGCGATGGCGCAGACCGCGGCTGTGCTGGTCGGGCTGTCGGTGGGCTTTGGCGAAAAGGCGCCGCTGGTCTATTTCATGTCCATCGACAAATGCAAATTCCGCCGCAAGGTCGTGCCGGGGGATGTGCTGGAGCTGCATGTGACGGTCAAGCGCGGCTCGACCAAGATCTGGAAATTCGAAGGCGTGGCCAAGGTCGATGGCCAGCTGGCCGCAGAGGCGGAATTCGCGGCGATGATCGACCTGAGCACGCAGGCCAGCAATGATTGACCCGAGCGCCGAGGTCCATCCCATGGCCGTGATCGAGCCCGGCGCGCAGATCGGCGCGGGGTGCAAGATCGGGCCCTTTGCCGTGATCGGGCCAGAAGTGACACTGGGCGAAGGCGTGGTGATCAAGCCCCATGCCCATGTCACAGGCTGGACCGAGATCGGCGCGGGCGCGACTGTGTTTTCCTTCGCCTCGGTGGGCGAGGTGCCGCAGGATCTGAAATATGCAGGCGAACGCACGCGGCTGATCGTCGGCGCGCGGTGCCGCATCCGCGAGAATGCGACGCTGCATGCGGGCACGGAACATGGTGGCGGCGTGACGCGGGTGGGCGATAACTGCCTGATCATGGCGGGTGCGCATGTCGGCCATGATGCACAAATCGGCGACAATGTGATCCTTGCGAATTTCGCCGGTGTCGCGGGCCATGTGGTGATCGAGCGCAATGTGATTGTGGGCGCTTCGGCCGGGTTGCATCAGTTCATCCGCGTGGGCGAGGGCGCGATGATCGGCGCGCTGACCCGCGTCACCCATGACGTGATGCCCTTCGGGCTGGTCTCGGGCCCGGATGGCGTGCTGCATGGGCTGAACCTGATCGGCTTGAAGCGGCGCGGGATGGAGCGCGACCAGATCGCGGCCTTGCGCGCGGCCTACAAGCGGCTGACAGGCGAAGGCGCGCTGGCCGATCTGGCGCAGGCGCTGCTCGATGAGGGGGCCGAGGACGCGGTCGCTCAGGTCGCGCGCTTTTTCACCGGCGAGGCTGGCCGCAATTTCCTGCGTCCCAAATGAGCAAGATCGCCCTGATCGCAGGCCGGGGGGCCTTGCCGGGACTGCTGGCCGCGCGGCTTGGCGACGGCGCGCTGCTGGCAGAGCTGGAGGGGTTCGAGACGCTCAGCCAGGCGCGTGGTGATGTGCTGCGCTTCCGGCTGGAACGTCTGGTGCCGTTTCTGGACCATCTTCAGGATCAGGGCGTCACAAAAGCGGTGTTCGCAGGCGGTGTGCATCGCCCCCGGCTTGACCCTGCGCTGATCGACCCGGCCACCATGCAGCTTTTGCCGCGCATCATGGCCGCGATGCAGCAGGGCGATGATGGCACACTGCGCGAGGTGATCGCGCTGATGGGCGAATGGGGCATCGAAGTTGTGGGCGCGCAGGAGATCTGCCCCGAGCTTGTGGCCGCGCCCGGCACGCTCGGGGCCGTGGACGTCACCGCAGCGCAGAAGCAGGACGCGGCGCGCGGCTTTGATATTCTGCGGCTGACAGGTGCTGCGGATGTGGGGCAGGGCTGTGTTGTCGCGCGCGGGCAATGTCTTGCGCTGGAGGCGCTGCCGGGTACCGACGCGATGCTCGCGCATCTGGCGCAACTGCGCGCGGATAGGGCGGCGCTGCCTGACGGCGGCGTGTTCTGCAAAGCGCCCAAACCGGGCCAGGACCGCCGGATCGATCTGCCCGCGCTCGGGCCTGACACAGTGACGCGCGCCCATGCGGCCGGGCTGGGGGGGGTCGCGTTTGAAGCCGGGGGCGTCTTGCTCATCGAACGCGCCGAGATGATCGCGCGGGCGGATGCGCTGGGACTGGCGCTATGGGCGCGCGAGGGGGCGTGAAGATCTTCGTGATCGCAGGCGAGCCGTCTGGCGACAAGCTCGGGGGGGCGCTTCTGGCGGGTCTGCGCGAATTGCAGCCCATGGCGCAGTTCGACGGTATCGGCGGGCCGGACATGGCCGCGCAGGGGCTTGTGTCGCGGTTTGAGATGTCTGACCTGTCGGTGATGGGGATTGCCGAAGTGCTGCCACGCGCGCCCCTGTTGCTGCGCCGCATCCGTGAAACCGCGCAAGCGATTGCCGACACAAGGCCGGATCTGGTCATCACCATCGACAGCCCGGATTTCTGCCTGCGCGTGCTGCGCCGCGCCCGCGCCGCGCGCCCTGATCTGCCCGTCGTGCATTATGTCGCCCCCTCGGTCTGGGCCTGGCGTCCGGGCCGGGCGGCGAAAATGGCGCCTTTGGTCGATCATGTGCTGGCGCTTCTGCCCTTCGAGCCGCCCTATATGGAAGCTGCGGGCATGAGCTGCGATTTCGTGGGCCATCCGGTCGTCGCCGAGCCGCGCGCGACCCAAGCCG
>SKIM01000132.1 GCA_007116445.1 Natronohydrobacter sp. | reverse complement strand
AGTCCGACGGTCGACAGCACAAGCCCCAGACAGATCATCACGATGGTCTTGAGCGTGTCATCCCCGCCCAGCCCAACAAAGGTCGTGAAGGCCAGAAGCACCAGCGCGAAATTCTCCGCCGGACCGAATTTCAGCGCCAGATCCGCGAGGGGGGCTGCGAAAAGTGTGAACAGGATCACCGAGATCGTGCCCCCCACAAAGCTCGCGCCGGCCGCGGCGATCAGCGCGAGACCCGCCTTGCCCTGCTGTGCCATGGGGCGTCCGTCGAAGGTGGTGGCCACAGCCGTCGATGATCCAGGTATGCCCAGCAGGATCGAGCTGATCGCGCCGCCATACATCGCGCCGTAATAAAGCGCGGCAAGGAAGATGATCGCGGAAGCCGGCGGCACGATGAAGGTCAGCGGCAGCACGATCGCCACGCCATTGACCGAGCCAAGACCCGGCATCGCGCCGATGAACAGCCCCAGCGTTACGCCGACGATGACGATCCCGATATTGAGCGGCATCAGCGAGGTTGCAAAACCCTGGCCGAGAAGTGAGAGGATTTCCATGAGAGGGGCGCTTTCAGAAGAACATTGCGTAGAGCGGGAAGAAAAGCGGCTCGGTGATCCCTTTTGGCAGCAGGATCAGAAGCGCCACCTCGAAGAAGAAAAACAGCACAACCGGCGTGATCAGCGTCAGCGAGAGCGACACAGTCCAGCCGTTGCGCCCGAAGAAACGCAGATACCAGAGCATGAACAACGGTATCGCCACATACGCCCCGAGGATCGGCATCAGCAGGATCGTCACGCCCAGCGCCAAGACGACCGCCAGCACCTGCCCCAGCATACCTGGCTCAAAGAATGGTGTCAGATCAGCCGGGCGCACGCCCGCCAGAACCGAGCGCAGGAAGATGCCGCTTGAAGCAACGAACATGATCATGGAAAGCCAGAAGGGAAACGCGCCCCCGCCCGGCCCCCGCGCGCCGTCCCAGCCGATCGGCAACACGGTCGCATGCCACATCAGATAAGCCGAGAACCCCATCAGGGCCAAAGCAATCAGACTTTCAGGTTTCATCACGGATTTAATCATGGACACAGGGCTCCTTGCAGGGCGCGACGGGGCCGGATGCGGCATCAGGCTGCATCCGGCATGCTCAGGTCAGGGCTTGGAGAGAGCGCGCGGCCCTTATTCTATGGAGGCCAGAAGTTCTCTGTGCATTTCCCGTTCGCTCAGGAAGTAGGCCTGAAGCTCGTCGCCATAGATGAAATCCGTCATCAGCGCCTGTTCGGCTGCGTAATTCCGCCAGACTTCGGTTTCACTCAGCGCGCGCAACAGGTCGATATAGTAGGTCTGCTGTTCTTCAGTCAGCCCACCGGGTGCCACGAAGCTGCGCTGCATGTAGTATTCAAGCGGTGTGCCAAGCTCGGCGAAGGTCGGAACGCCGGGCATGCTTTCCAACCGTTCGGGCGTCAGCAAGGCAATCGGGCGCACACGACCGGCCTGCCAGAGGCTGATCGCTTCGGACGGATTATTCACAGTCGAATCGATATGCCCCCCGGCCAGCTGGGTCGCGACTTCACCGCCACCGCCCATCGGGACATAGGTGTGGCGAATGCCAAACTCACGCTCCAGAAGTGCCGTCACAAGGCTGTCTTCCTGTCCAGAGCCTGTCCCGCCCATACGCCAGGCACCATCGGCGGCCTTGACGGCTTCGATATACTGATCGAGCGTTTCGATCCCGCTGTCAGCATTCACCCAGAGCGCGAAGGTGTCCACAGCCATGCGTGCAAGCGGTGTGAATTCTTCGATATCGACGCCGAGATCCGTCTGAATCGGCGTTGTGAAGTAGCTGTTGAGCGTCGCCATGATAATGGTCGGATTGCCGTGGTTGTCCTTGAGGTAGCGCAGACCCTCGGCCCCGGAACCGCCGCCTTTGTTGACCGGCATGAAGGGCATCCGCGCAAGTCGTTCTTGCTGGATGATGGATTGAAAGAGCCGCGCCAGACGATCCGCCCCGCCGCCCTGCCCGGCCATGATGACCATCTCCACAGGACGGTTCGGCTGCCAGTCAGAAGCTTGCGCAGGCAAGGCAAGCGCACAAGACGCAGCCGCAGCAAGGCTGAAAATGAAACGACGCGAGAAACTCTTGGTCATGGTCTCGATCTCCTCCCAGATCTGAAATTGCAAGCGCTCCCAAGGAAAGACTCTCTCTCTCTCCACACCTGCTGAACATATGAAATATTAAGAGGGCGCCATGTGGCAACTGCATTCGTGTTAATGTGCAAAGCTTGTAGCGCCACAAGTTTACATTTGTAACTTTTGTAACGCCACATGCGCAACAATATCGCGTCGCGCGCCATGCACCCTCTTGTCTGATCCAATGGCTTGCGGTTTTGTATCTCCAAGTCTGGCGTGCCACCCGCGCGCCATGGCTGCCTGAGGGAGGAAAAAGTCATGGCATTGAAGAGTATTCTGGTCGCCTTTTCAGGCGATGTTGCGAGCTGCAGCGCATTGCGCTTTGCCTTGCGCCTGCAGCAGCGCGACAAGGCGCATGTCACCGGGGTTGTCTGGCACGGCCCGCTACCACTTGAGAGCCGCCACCGGGCCTTCCTGAGCAAGGATGTGGCCCGCATGCTCAGCGGGCGCGAAGACGAAGCCGCGGCCCGCATCAGACGCGAATTCGAAGCGCAAGTTGCCGCGCTCGGCAGTCTTGATCAGGCCGGCTTCATCGATCTGCACGAGGTCGAGTCTTTCAGCCTGCCCCGCCATGCCCGCGCCTATGACCTGGTGGTGATGACCCGCCATGCTGCGGAAGTGGGCCGCGAACATGCCGAAGTGCGCCCCGATATCGTGGCCCTGCGTGGTGGCCGCCCCGTCGTCACGGTGCCTGACGATTTCACCGGGGGCGCACCGGCCCATGTCGTGCTGGCCTGGGATGGCAAGCGCGCGGCAACACGGGCGCTGTCGGATCTGCTCAATGTCTTCGGCGGTGTCGAAAAGATCACACTTGTCACCATCGCCAAAGATCCCGAGCCAAAGCCCGAAGCGGGCGACGGCATCATGGCCTATCTGCAGCGCCACGGCATCACGGCGGAGCATGTTCAGCGCGCGCCTGGTCGGCGGCGGATTACACAAATGCTGCTCGATACCAGCGCGGAGCTTGGCGCGGATATGTTGGTGATGGGGGCTTATGAGCACAGCAAGTTCACCGAAGACCTGCTGGGCGGCGTGACACGCGATATTCTGACCGACGCGCGGCTGCCCGTGATGATGTCGCATTAACCCGCATCGCGACCCCGGTTGTGCGATTGACAGAGCAAGATTTTGTTGCTGTGTTGACCATACATCCGGGGGTTTAGCACAGCTTGCCGCAGTCGCCTGTTGAGCTTGCGCCCTCCGTGTGTTGCAAAAACAGGGGGATAAGTATGTTTCGACCCATTACCGCGACGGCTATCGGCCTTGCGCTCGCTTTGCCAGCCTCGGCACAGCAGACATCAGACATTGTTGTGCCCGAACCCGAAACCGGGGTCACACAGGCGTTTCAGGGGATCTCAGACGCCGCAGCCGCAGCCCTTGAGGCCAAATCCGAAGGCCGCACCGTCGAAGCCGAAACCTGGATGGTCGCGGCGGCCCATCCGCTGGCCGTGGATGCAGGCGCGCGCGTCTTGCGCGAAGGCGGCACAGCAGCCGATGCCATGGTCGCCGTTCAGGCCGTGCTGGGACTGGTCGAGCCGCAATCGTCGGGTCTGGGCGGGGGCGCATTCCTCGTCTGGTATGATGCGGAAACAGGCGAAATCACCACGCTGGACGGGCGCGAAACAGCGCCCCTCGCGGCCAATACACGCCTGTTTCAGGATGAGAACGGCGAGCCGCTGACCTTCATGGATGCCGTGGTCAGTGGCCGTTCGGTCGGCACGCCCGGCACGCCGCGCCTGATGGAAGACGCCCATCGCCGTTGGGGCCGCAGCAACTGGGGCGGGCTGTTCGCCGAGGCGATCGGCCTCGCCGAGGACGGCTTCACCGTGTCAACCCGGCTGGCCGAATCGGTCGCCTCAGCCGCTGAGAGCCTTGCAGTTTTCCCGGCCACAGCAGAGTATTTCCTGCCCGATGGCGCACCACTTCAGGCCGGGGCGATGCTGGTCAATGCCGCCTATGCCGATACCCTGCGCCAGATCGCTGCGCGCGGTGTGAGCGCCTTCTACACTGGCGAGATCGCCGCCGATATCGTTGCAGCCACGCGGACCGAGACCCTGCCGGGCCTCTTGTCAATGCGTGATCTGGAACGGTATGAGGTGATCGAGCGCCCGGCCGTCTGCCAGAGCTACCGCGGCGCGGATGTCTGCGGGATGGGTCCGCCCTCCTCGGGCGCAGTGGCGATTGCGCAGATCCTCGGCAAGCTGGAGCATTTCGATCTGGGCGAGATGGATCCGCAGGACGTGGAAACCCGCCGCCTGATGGGTGATGCGACACGGCTCGCTTTCGCCGATCGTGGCCGCTATCTGGCCGATAGCGATTTCGTGCCGGTGCCGGTCGCGGGCCTGATCGACGCGGGGTATCTGGCCGCGCGGGCGGAATTGCTTCGCGGCGATGATGCCCTGCCCGAAGTCTCGGCAGGCGAGCCGGAATGGGACCATGCGCTGCTCTGGGGCGACGATAGAACGGTCGAGCGGCCCGCGACCTCGCATATTTCCATCGTCGATCCGCACGGGAATGTGCTGTCGATGACCACCACCATCGAAAGCGGATTCGGCTCGCGCATCTTCACGCGCGGGATGCTTCTGAACAATGAGCTGACCGATTTTTCATTCCGCACCCATGCGGGCGGCCACCCCATCGCCAACCGCGTTGAACCCGGCAAGCGTCCGCGTTCCTCCATGTCACCGACCATCGTGCTGCGAGACGGCGAACCTGTGCTGAGCATCGGCAGCCCCGGTGGCGCGACGATCATCGGCTACACGGCGCAGGCGATCATCGCCCATCTCGACTGGGGGATGGATGTGCAGCAAGCCGTGTCCATGCCGCATCTGGTCAACAGCTTCGGCACCTATCAGATCGAGGCGGGCACATGGGCCGAAAACCTCGTGGAGCCGCTGCAGGAACTGGGCTTCCAGACCAATGTGACGGCGCTGACCTCTGGTCTGCACGCAATCTCGCTCGGGGATGGCCT
>SKIM01000343.1 GCA_007116445.1 Natronohydrobacter sp. | reverse complement strand
CGGCGCAGGGTGATGCTGTCGCGGTCTTTCAGATCCAGCGCAGCCATGTCGAAGGTCCCGGCAAGAGCGCGCGGCCCCATCAGCGCGGTGGGAAAGCGCACGCCTTCTTCATCGGCGAAGGCCAGAACCTCGACCGCGAAAGGCAGCTTCATCCCATGCTCGCGCAGCTTCATCAGCGCCAGCACGGGCAGAACCACGCCCATGATCCCGTCATAAGCGCCGCCCTCGCGCACCGAATCCTGATGCGACCCCAACAACAGGGCAGGCGCGCCCTCTGGTCCCTCCATCCGCCCGATCAGCGTGCCTGCGGCGTCCAGATGAACCGCAAGCCCGGCCTGTTGCATCAATTCGGTCAGCACAGCCAGCGCGGCGCGGTGTTCAGGGGTAAAGGGCAAGCGTGTCACGCCGGGGCCGGGTTCGGAACAGGCGGCCAGGCGGTCCAGCCAGTGCTGGGCACGCGCGCCCCAGTCGGTGTCAGTCATGGCCACGTTCCGGATCATTGCGGGTGGGAACACTGGGCAACCATGCGGCATAGGCCCCGCGCTGGCTGCGCCGGTAAAGATCGCGCAGGGCAGAGATCGGATTTTCCGACCAGTCCACGCGCAGGCTCAGCGGCGGCGCGTCGTCAGAAACCACCAGGAGCGCCGCCGATTGCAGGCCGCGCGTGTCCCCGCCCGCAGCTTCAGCGGCAGCGATGGATGCCAGCAACCGCTCGGCTAGATCGCCGCGCGCGGCAAGGAATGTGTCGCGCAGGGCTTCCAGCACCTGCAGCCCTGCCAACAGATTGCCAGACACCACCAGCCCGGGCGCAACCAGCGATCCGCGCCATTCAGTATTTTTCGTGCCAGTATGGCAGGCCGTGCCGCCCGCGCCGTCAAGCAACGCAAGCTGCCGCCAGTCGCGTCCGGCATCCTGCCCGGTCACAGCGGCAAGCGCCTGTTCGGCGTCGTCGCCTGCCCGCATCCGCTCCAGCGCATCTTCGCCCCACATGGTCGACGGTGCGGCCCCTTGCGACGCCGACATCCCGACGCGCGAATCGGCCCGCAAAACCCAGCCACCCACACAAAGCGACCCGGTTGCCGCCGCGCCGCCAAATGCGCCGGTGTTCAAATCTTGTGCAAGAATCGAGAAAGTCATTTGTTTGTTTCCCCTGTGCCACCCTATTTATCATGAAAATTTTGACGAGTGCAAATTATCATGATAAATATCCAGGAATAAATCATCAACAGGGAGTGCCAGACATGGCCTTTTCATCACTGACCCGCCGCGGCTTCGGGGTACTGACAGCCGCATTGCTTGCCAGCTCGGCGCTGGTCGCGCCGGCGCATGCCCAGACGCCGCCGGGGGTGCTCGTTGTGGGCCAGATTGCTGAGCCGCAGGCGCTCGACCCGCATGCCGTGACGGCGGTCAATGACTTCCGCATCCTGATGAACATGTATGACGGGCTGGTGCGCTACGCATCCGGCACGCTGGAAGTTGAACCTGCCCTGGCCGAAGCTTGGGAGATATCGGAAGATGGCACGGTCTACACTTTTAGCCTGCGCGGGGGTGTCAGCTTCCATGACGGCAGCGCTTTTGACGCCGAAGCTGTGGTCTGGAATTTCGAGCGGATGCTGAACGAGGATCATCCCTATCACAATACCGGCCCCTTCCCGCTGTCGTTCTTCTTCAGCGCGATTGATGCTGTTGAAGCGGTCGATGATCTGACCGTGCGCTTCACGCTCAACGAACCCTATGCGCCCTTCCTGTCGAACCTTGCCTATCCGACCGGGCTGATCGTGTCGCCCGCCGCGGTGATGGAACATGGCGACGATTTCGGGCGCAACCCGTCGGGCACCGGGCCGTTTCGCTTTGCCGAGTGGCGTTCGAACGAGCGTGTGGTCGTGACCCGCAATGACGACTACTGGGATGGCGTGGCAGGCACCGAAGCCGTGATCTTCCGCCCTATCACCGACGCCAATACCCGCGTGGCCGAGATGCTGGCAGGTGGCATTGACGTGATGGTGGAAGTGCCGCCCGTGGCCATTTCGCAATTCCAGAGCGACGCGCATACTGTGCATGAACAGGCAGGCCCGCATGTCTGGTTCCTGATCCTGAACGCCAAGGAAGGCCCCTTTGCCGACAAGCGCGTGCGGCAGGCTGCCAACTACGCGATCAACAAGGGCGCCTTGGTGAATGACGTGCTGGAAGGCACCGCCACCATCGCCGCAGGCCCGACCCCGCCTGCCTTTGCATGGGCCTATAACGATGCGCTGGAGCCATATCCCTACAACCCCGACCGCGCCCGCGAGTTGCTGGCAGAGGCCGGGGCCGAAGGGGCCAGCCTGACCTTCTATGTCACCGAGGGCGGCTCAGGCATGCTTGACCCGATCCCGATGGGCACCGCCATTCAGGCCGATCTGGCCGCGGTTGGTTTCGATGTGACCATCGAGACCTATGAATGGAACACGTTCCTTGGCGAGGTGAACCCAGGGTTGGAAGGGAAGGCCGACATGGCGCAGATGGCCTGGATGACCAACGATCCCGACACGCTGCCTTTCCTTGCACTGCGTACCGATGCCTGGCCAGATGCGGGCGGATTCAATTCCGGCTATTATTCCAACCCAGAGGTTGATGCGTTGCTGGAAGCCGCCCGCGTGGAGACCGATCAGGCCGAGCGTGCGCGGCTGTATCGCGAGATGCAGGTGATCGTGCAGGACGACGCGCCTTGGGTGTTCGTGGCCAACTGGAAACAGAACGCGGTCACGTCGGACGCCGTCGACAATTTCCAGCTGGAGCCGTCCTTCTTCCTGTTGCTGAAAGACGTGGTGAAGAACTGAAACGGGCTCAGGGGGGCGCGAGCGCCCCCCTGAGTAGCCGTGCGAGGGGGGCTGGTTTCACCAGCCTGAGGGTATTTGGGCAAGGATGAGAGAGCAGAGGGGCGCGGATGGGCGGCTATATCCTGAAACGGCTTGTCTCGGCCATTCCAGTGCTTCTGGGGATCACTGTGATCGTGTTCGTGATCATGGCGATGATCCCCGGTGATCCGGCCACGGCGATCCTGGGCAGCTATGCGACGCCTGAAAATGTCGAGCGGCTGAACCGTCATCTGGGGCTAGATGAGTCGCTCTGGCGGCAATATTTCATTTGGTTGGGCAATCTGTTGCAGGGCGATTTCGGGCGGTCTTTTGCTTTGAACCGGCCTGTTCTGGATGAAATCCTTGATCGGTTTTCCGCGACGCTTGTCCTTGCCGGTACGGCTTTTGTGCTCTGCGCGCTCCTCGGTATTGTCGCCGGTGTCATCTCTGCGGCGCGTCAATACGGACTGGCGGACAAGACGATCACATTTGTGGTGATCCTTGGGATTTCGGTGCCGTCATTTTTCCTTGGCATGATGATGATCCTGTTCTTTGCCGTGCAGCTGCGCTGGTTTCCAGTCTCAGGCATGTATTCGATCTGGGGCGGGGGCGATCTGCCGGATTTGATCCGGCACCTGACCATGCCTGCGCTTGCGCTCTCGGTTGTGGCCACGGGCGTTGTCGCGCGCCTGTCGCGGGGCGCGATGCTGGAAGTGCTGCGGCAGGATTTCATCCGCACGGCGCGGGCCAAGGGTGTGTCTGAACGCCGCGTGATCTGGGGCCATGCGCTGCGCGCCGCGATGGTCAGCATCATCCCGGTGCTGGGCATTCAGGCAGGATTCGTGCTGTCGGGCGCGGTCTATATCGAGATGGTGTTTCAATGGCCCGGTGTCGGCCGGATGCTGGTCGATGCGATCCTGAAGCGCGACATTCTGCTGGTGCAAGGCGGCGTTGTATTCATTGCGGCTTGCTATGTAGGCTTCAACATCATCGTCGATGTGGCACAGGCCTGGCTCGACCCTCGGATTAAGACATGAGGGGTGCCAAGACATGAGCCTGTTCCTGCATCTTCTGTTTCGTAACAGGCTGGCGGGCTTCGGGGCCGTCGTGCTGGGGATCATCGTGCTGCTGGCACTGCTGACGCCGATTCTGCCGCTGCATCCGCCGAATGAGACCAACACGGCCAACCGTTTCCTGCGTCCCCTGTCGGACGGGCATCTGCTGGGCACCGACCATCTGGGGCGCGATCTGCTGTCGCGGCTTATGTGGGGCACACGGCTGTCGCTCGCTGTAGGTTTCGCTGCGGCATTGGTCGCCGGGCTGCTGGGCGCGGCCATCGGGGTGATGGCGGGCTATTTCGGCGGGCGCACGGACAACGTGACCATGCGCGGCATCGATATGCTGATGGCCTTCCCGTATATCCTGCTGGCGCTGGCCATTGTGGCGGTGCTGGGGCCGGGCTTGCTGAACGCGCTGATTGCGGTGGCCGTGGTGAATATCCCGTTCTTCGCCCGGAATATTCGCGGGGTCACGGTTGGCATCGCGCATCGGGAATTCATCGACGCGGCGAAGCTGGCAGGCATGGGGCATACCCGCATTCTGCTGACCGAGGTGGTGCCAAATATTGTGCCGGTCGTGGTGATCGCCATGTCCACGACCATCGGATGGATGATCCTTGAAACCGCCGGCCTGTCCTTCCTCGGGCTTGGCAGCCAGCCACCACAGGCCGATCTGGGGTCGATGCTGGGCGAAGCGCGCTCGGCGCTCATCACGGCACCGCATACCTCGATCGTGCCGGGTGTGATGATCCTGCTGATCGTGATGTCCGTGAACCTGTTGGGCGATGGCATCCGCGACGCGCTCGACCCGCGCCTGCGGTCTGGAGCTTTGTCCCGCCCCATTGCAACCACGCGGGTGGAGCGGGCCGAGGCCCCTGCTCCCAAGGGCGAAGGGCTTTTGCGCATCGACGATCTGGAAACGCAATTTCATGTCGGCCCGCGCATCTACAGGGCGGTCAACAAGGTCTCTCTGGACCTGAAACCCGGCGAATGTCTTGGGCTGATCGGCGAAAGTGGTTCGGGCAAATCGGTCACGGCGCTAACGGTCATGGGGCTTGTGGCCTCGCCGCCCGGCGTGATCACAGGGGGCGCGGTCCGGCTGGAGGGGCAAGACCTGATCGGCGCGCCCTATGAACTGCTGCGGTCCCTGCGCGGACGCAAAGTGGCCTATATCTTTCAGGACCCGCTTTCGACTCTGCACCCGCTCTATCGCATCGGCGATCAGTTGATCGAGGCGATCCGCGTGCATGAACCCGTCAGCCATGCAAAGGCGCATAAGCGTG
>SKIM01000260.1 GCA_007116445.1 Natronohydrobacter sp. | reverse complement strand
CGCTGATGCTCTGGGTGGATGAGGTCTTTGGCGACGCGGCTGCGGACGTCTGGCGCAATCTGGCCGCGCGCACAGTCACTGTGACGGCAGGCTGGTCGGAATCCTACGGCATGTTCAGCGCAGGCGAGGCCGATATGGTGCTGAGCTACACCACATCGCCCGCCTATCACATCGTCGCGGAAGACGATGACAGCAAGGCCGCCGCGATCTTCGAGGAAGGGCATTACTTCACCGCGGAAGTGGCAGGCGTGCTGGCGGGCGCGGCCAATCCTGATCTGGCGCGCGATTTCATGGCCTATCTTCTGTCGCGCGAGTTTCAGGACATGATCGCCTATGCCAACTGGTCCTATCCGGCCGCCCTGCCCCGCGAAGACTGGCCCGAGGTGATGCGCGATCTGCCCTTCCCCGACACAGCGATCTTTCTGGGCGAGGATGAGGCTGAGGCCCGCCGTAGCCCAGCGCTCGAAGTCTGGCTGGAAGGCATGACCCGGTGACCAGCGCTGCCCGCCACGCGCGCCTGCTCGCCCTTGCCTTTGGCGGGGGGGTGGCCACGTGGCTGGTAGTGCTGAATTTCGGTGCGCTGGGGGCTGTTGTCTGGCGCGCAGAAGGTTTCAGCGCGCTGCGCAGCGCCGATCTGGCGGCCGTGCGCTTCACGCTTGTGCAGGCGCTCTGGTCCGCGGCGCTGTCCGTGGCGCTCGCCATCCCCATCGCGCGGGCGCTCGCGCGGCGGCAATTCCGCGGCCGCGCGCTCTTGATCACGCTGATGGGCGCGCCCTTCATCCTGCCCACGCTTGTCGCGGTGCTGGGACTGCTTGCGGTTTTCGGGCGCTCCGGGCTGATCAATCAGGGGCTGGATGGGCTGGGGCTCGCGCGTTTCAACATCTTCGGGCTGCATGGCGTGGTGCTCGCGCATGTGTTCTACAATCTGCCGCTTGCGACCCGCATCCTGCTGCAAGGCTGGGCCGCAATCCCGGCGGAACGCTTCCGGCTGGCCGCCACGCTCGGCTTTGGCCCGCGCGAGAGCTTCCGGCAGCTTGAATGGCCGATGATCCGCGAACTGGCCCCCGGTGCGTTTCTGGTGATCTTCCTCATCTGCCTGACAAGTTTCTCCGTCGCGCTGACCATGGGCGGGGGCCCGCGCGCGACGACCGTGGAACTGGCGATCTTTCAGGCCTTCCGCTTTGACTATGACATGGGCCGCGCGGCCGCGCTGGCGCTGGTGCAATTCGCGCTCTGCGCAGGCGCGGGGGTGATTGCCTGGCGCGTGGCCTTGCCTGCCGCAATGGGCGGCGGGATGGACCGCCCTGTGCAGCGCTTTGACGTGGGCGGTGCAGCCCTGCGGCTCTGGGACGGGGCGCTGATCGTGGTAGGCGCGCTGTTTCTGCTGGTGCCGCTCGGCATGCTGGTCGCGCGCGGCGCGCCGCATGTGGCGGGCCTGCCGCCCGAGGTCTGGCAGGCCGCCGGGCGCTCGCTGATCGTGGCCTTGGGCGCAACGGCGATCACGCTCGGGATGACACTGGCGCTCGCCCATGCCGTGCTCGCCTTGGGCGGTGGGCGCGGGGCCGTGCTGGAATGGCTGGGGCTGGCGGCGCTCGCGGCCTCGCCGCTGGTGATTGGGACGGGGCTGTTTCTGCTGATCCGCCCGCTGGCCAATCCGCGCGATTTTGCCCTTGCGATCACGATGCTGGTGAATGCGGGCATGGCGCTGCCCTTCGCGCTGCGCCTGATCCTGCCTGGTCTGCGCGCCGAATTGGCGAGCCATGGGCGGCTGTCAGACGCGCTGGGGCTGCATGGTCTGGCGCGGCTGCGCATCGTCACGCTGCCGCGTCTGCGTCGCCCCTTGGGTTTTGCCGCCGGGCTGACCGCGGCGCTGTCGATGGGCGATCTGGGCGTGATCATGCTCTTTGCCGAGCGTGAGGGCGCGACGCTGCCGATGCAGCTCTACCGGCTGATGAACGCCTACCGGCAGGATGATGCAGCAGGCGCGGCGCTGGTGCTGCTGGGCGCCAGTCTGGCGCTGTTTGTGATTTTCGAGCGATGGGGGCGCGGACGTGCTGGAACTTGACGGGCTGCGGATCACACAAGACGATTTCACCTTGCGCGCGGACTGGTCCCTCGCGCCCGGGACACTCTGCGCGATCATCGGGCCATCGGGCGCGGGGAAATCGACGCTGCTCGGGGCCTTGGCGGGCTTCGTGCCGCTGAGCGCCGGCCGGGTGCTCTGGCAGGGGCGCGAGATCACGGCTGCTGCGCCGTCAGCGCGGCCCGTCTCGATCTTGTTTCAGGACAACAATCTGTTCCCGCATCTGAGCGCGTCGGAAAATGTCGCCCTCGGCCTGCGCCCGTCGCTGCGCCTGTCAGCGGACGAGCGCGCACAGGTCGAGGCCGCGCTCGCGCGTGTGGGGCTTTCAGGCTTTGGCGCGCGGCGGCCTGCCCAACTCTCGGGCGGCCAACAGGGCCGCGTGGCGCTGGCGCGGGTGCTGCTGCAAGGCAAGCCCCTGATCCTGCTCGATGAACCTTTCGCAGCCCTTGGCCCTGCCCTGCGCGTCGAAATGCTGGCGCTGGTCGCGGGCATCTGCCGCGAGACAGGCGCGACACTGCTGATGGTCAGCCATGATGTCAGCGACGCGCGCGCGATTGCCGATCAGACCGTGCTCGTGGCCGACGGGATCGCGCATCCACCACAGGCAACCGAGGCGCTCTTTGACGCGCCCCCGGAAGCCCTGCGGGCTTATCTGGGCTGAGGCCCCTGCCCCGCGTCAAGCCAGAAGCTGACCGCCAGCATGGCCAGTGATCTGCGCAGCGATGACTGCCCCGACGCGCTGCGGCCGCGCAAAACGCACTTCGGTGAATTGCGCGGTGCGGCCCATATCCGGCGCCTCGATCAGCACCTGATGGCGCTGGTCGACCTGGGCGCTCAGATGACGCTCCAACGCCTGCGCGCCTGCCGCGCGCAGGCGTGCCGCGCGCGCTTTCACCACCGCGCCCGGCAGTTGCGGCATGCGCGCCGCAGGCGTGCCCTTGCGCGGGCTGAACGGAAAGACATGCAAAAAGGTCAGATCACATTCCTCAACCAGCCGCAGCGAATTGTCGAACATCGCCTCCGTCTCAGTCGGAAAGCCCGCGATGATATCCGCGCCGAAGACCATATCCGGGCGCAGCGCGCGCGCCTGCGCACAAAAGCGGATCGCGTCGTCGCGCAAGTGGCGGCGCTTCATGCGCTTGAGGATCATGTCATCGCCCGCCTGCAGCGACAGATGCAGATGCGGCATCAGCCGCGGCTCGGAGGCAATCGCTTCCATCAGCGCCTCATCCGCTTCGATCGAGTCAATCGAACTGATCCGCAGCCGCGCCACATCCGACAGCCGCAAGATCCGCCGCACAAGATCGCCCAAGCGGGGCTGCCTCGGCAGATCCGCGCCCCAGGAGGTCAGATCCACGCCCGTCAGCACCACCTCCGCATAGCCTTGGGCGCAAAGCCGGTTGATCTGCTCGACCACCACGCCCGCGGGGACCGACCGCGAATTGCCCCGCCCATAGGGGATGATGCAAAAGGTGCAGCGATGATCGCAGCCATTCTGGACCTGCACATAGGCCCGCGCACGCGTCCCGAACCCGTCGATCAGATGGCTCGCAGTCTCGCGCACCGACATGATGTCATCAACCTGCACCCGCTCGGTCACCCCGATCAGATCGGGGACCATCTGCGCCCAGGTCTCGGGCCGCATCTTCTCGGCATTGCCGATGACGCGCGTGACCTCGGGCATGGCGGCGAAGGTTTCGGGCTCGGTCTGGGCGGCGCATCCGGTGACGATGATCGGCGCGGCTGGATTGTCGCGGCGCAAGCGGCGGATTTCCTGACGCGCCTTGCGCACGGCCTCGGCCGTCACGGCGCAGGTATTGACGACCAGCGCATCTTGCAGCCCCGCGCCCTCGGCCAGTGCCTTCATCGCCTCAGTCTCATAAGCATTCAGGCGACAGCCCAGCGTGGTGAAACGCGGCGCGCTCATGTCGCGGCTTCCAGAAATTCGGGCGACAGGCTGCCGTCAAAGACATGCGCGACCGGTCCGGTCAACCAGACCCCATCCGCGCGCCAATCCACGTCCAGCACGCCCCCATCAGCGGCAATCGTCACACGCCGCCCCGTGAGCCCGCGCAGATGGGATGCCACGGCGGTCGCACAAGCGCCCGACCCGCAGGCGAGCGTGATCCCCGTCCCACGTTCCCAGACACGCAACCGCAGATGGTCGGCGCTGATCAGCGAGGCAAATTCGACATTCGTGGCCTCGGGGAAAAGCGGGTCATGCTCGATCTCGGGGCCAAGGGTGGCAAGTGCCACGGCCTCGGCATCCGGTACGAAATGGACGCAATGCGGGTTGCCCATGCCGACAGCAACCGGATCACCGGGCAGCGGCAGATGCAGCGGATCGATCGCCCGCGCAAGCGGGATGCCCTGCCAGTCGAGGATCGGCGCGCCCATGTTGACCCAGACCTGCGCGCCATGGCGTTCCGCGATCAAGACCCCGCGCGCTGTGCGAATCGTGAGTCGATCCTGCCCTTGCTCCGCCATCACCAAGGCCGCAACGCAGCGCGTCGCATTGCCACACGCCCCGGCCCGCGTCCCGTCCGCATTCCAGAAATCGAGTTCCAGATCAGCGCTGTCAGAAGCGCGCAACTCCGCGAGCTGGTCAAAACCAACGCCCCGCTGACGATCGCCAAGCATAGCGGCCAGCGCAGCCGTGATCACTCCGCCCGCACCAAAGCGCGAGTCGATCACGACGAAATCGTTGCCAGCGCCATGCATCTTGACGAAGGCGAGCGGAGAGAGCCTGTCAACCATGCACGCGATATAAGTGGCTGGTGCGACTGTGACCAGAGCCGTTTTTTCGCGAATGGCAGGATTCCTTCATGATGCGTCCGATTTGCCCTTGACCCCAACCCGCCGCTTTTCTAAGTAGCGCGCAGTGTGGGCCCGTAGCTCAGTTGGTAGAGCAACTGACTTTTAATCAGTGGGTCACAGGTTCGAATCCTGTCGGGCTCACCAAAAATCAAGAAAAACTGTGAAGCGTCACTAGTCACCTGGAACCAAATTTGCCATCATTGACTTGAGGCATGGTTTGGAGGTGACGGCATGCGTGGTCGGGCGTCGGTTGCGATTTCACTCAGCGATGAGGAACGCGGT
>SKIM01000057.1 GCA_007116445.1 Natronohydrobacter sp. | reverse complement strand
CACCAGACGCGCAGCTGGGCGGCGATCTGGGCACGCTCATCAGGCAGGATCGCGCGCTCAACCAGCACATGACCGGCGCCTTCGATCCGCGCGGCCAGTGTGTCGCCGGATTTGTCGGACGCCAGGTCGCGCGTGTCCGAAACGGTCAGCACCGCAAAACGCACGGGCAGGAAGTCTTTGGTCTGGTCAATGCGGCTCATGTCATGGTCCTGAGTTTTGCCTGTAATGCCAGCAGATCGGCCCAGGCCTCGCGCTTGGCGGCAGGGTTGCGCAGCAGATAGGCGGGGTGCAGCATCGGCAGCGCGGGTCGGTCAAGGACGCTCCGCCACTGCCCGCGGATACGGGTGATGCCCTCGCTGGTCTCCAGCAGGGTCGTGGCGGAAATGCGCCCCATCAGGATGACCAGATCGGGCTGTGCAAGCGCGATATGGCGCAGCACAAAGGGGCGCATCATCGCGCGTTCCTCAGCACTCGGATCGCGATTCTGCGGCGGCCGCCAGGGCAGGATATTGGTGATATAGAGCGCGCAAGCCGGGTCGGGGTGGTCGCGCTTCATCTTGATGGCCGCAAACATCCGGTCCAGAAGCTGGCCCGCCTCACCCACAAAGGGGCGGCCCTGCAGATCTTCCTCGCGCCCCGGTGCTTCGCCCACGATCATCACCCGCGCGCCCGCGCTTCCATCGCTGAACACCAGATTGCGCGCGCCACGGCGCAATTCGCAATGCGGATAGGCCTCAAGCACAGCGCGCAGCGCATCCAGATCATGCGCGCTGTCAGCGGCGGCCTGTGCTGCGGCGACCGGATCCAGCTGCGGCGGGGCCACAGGCGACGGGGCCGCAACACCCTTGGCTGTGGGCTTGGGCGTCGGGGCCGGGGCGGAATCGAGCGCGTAGCGATCGACCGGCGCATCGCATATGGCCTCATCCACGCCCATTTCGACCTGCCATTCCAGGCAGGCGCGCGCGATGTGCCAATCTGTCTCCCAACCGAGGCTTTCTGTCATGCCGCCATCGTAGGCCCCCGCCCGCGCAGCGTAAAGCGGCCTTGTCGTCGCAAGGCGCGGTTTCTATAACAGCGCAGGCATGACAGGCGGGGCGCAATGGTATTTTCACAGACTCACCTTCTGGGCATCGAAGACCTCAAGCCCGCCGAGATCACCACGATCCTCGATCTGGCCGAGGATTATGTGGCGCTGAACCGTTCCGCCGAAAAGCATGGCCGCGCGCTGGCCGGCATGACGCAGATCAACATGTTTTTCGAAAACTCCACCCGCACGCAGGCCAGTTTCGAACTGGCAGGCAAACGGCTGGGTGCGGATGTGATGAACATGGCCATGGCGCAATCGAGCGTGAAGAAAGGCGAAACGCTGATCGACACGGCGCTGACGCTGAACGCAATGCATCCCGATCTTCTGGTCGTGCGGCATGGCGCGTCGGGGGCGGTCAATTTGCTGGCCGAAAAAGTGAATTGCGCCGTTCTGAACGCGGGCGACGGCAAGCATGAACACCCGACCCAGGCGCTGCTCGATGCGCTGACGATCCGGCGCAAGAAGGGCCGCCTGCACCGGCTGAGCATTGCCATCTGCGGTGATATTGCGCATAGCCGCGTGGCGCGGTCGAACCTGATCCTGTTGGGCAAGATGGAAAACCGCGTGCGTCTTGTCGGCCCGCCGACACTGATGCCCAAGGATGTCGCCGAATTCGGCGTCGAGGTGTTTGACGACATGCGCGCCGGGCTGGAAGACGCCGATGTGGTCATGATGCTGCGGCTTCAGCGCGAGCGCATGGATGGCGGCTTCGTGCCCTCCGAGCGCGAATATTTCCACCGCTACGGGCTGGATGCCGAGAAGCTCGGTTATGCGAAACCCGATGCGATTGTCATGCATCCGGGGCCGATGAATCGCGGGGTTGAGATCGACGGGGCGCTGGCAGATGACATCAACCGCTCGGTCATTCAGGAACAGGTCGAGATGGGGGTTGCGGTGCGCATGGCCTGCATGGACCTGCTGGCGCGCAATCTGCGCGCAAGGCGCGAACGCGACCGGCTGCGGGAGGCCGCGCATGGGTGAGGAAATCCGCACAAGCCTGCTGGCCGAGACTGTCTTCGTGCCCGAGCAGGGCGAGAAGAAGCTGCGTGACATCCGCGCGGATAAAGCCACCTATTGGCGCGATCACGGTGTCATGGCCGTGCTGGGCATGGGCGTTGTCGGGATGGTGCTGGCCTTCATCGGATCGGATCATGTCGCGATCGGCAGTCTGGGGGCGGTGCTGGCGCTTGCCGTGCGCGGGCTGTGGCTTTACAGCGAGCAGATGAAATTCCACTGGGTGCTGAGCAACACGCGGCTGGTTGGGCCTGCCGGGCGAGAGGTCTATCTGTTGGAACTGGAGAAGGTCCGCCGCCTGTTCAGCGATATTCAGCTGGTCACGAAATCCGGCGACAAGCATCTGATCAAGCATGTCGCCGGCGCCCAAAGCGTGGTCGCCGAGATCGAGGCCGCGCGCGTCAAACGTGCCAAGCGGAAGGGCGGCTGATGACCAGCGCCCCACCTGACGCGATTGTCCTGCGCCCCGGTGAGCGCCTCCTGGCGTTCATCCATCAGGACCGCGAGGTTCAGATCCTGCGCGAATCCCTGGTGGCGCTTGCGATTTTCACTCTGGTCTACACAGGACCGATGCTGCTCGACCTCGCTGCGGGCCGTGCACCAAGAGGGGGTAATCTGGGACTGATGCTCAGCATGGCGCTTCTCTTCGGGCCGATCCTGTTCCAGCGTGCTTTTGCGCAGACACCGCCCTATGTGCTGACCAGCCAGCGGCTGATCGTCGCCGAAGACGACGAAATCGAGCTGCGCGATATCCGCCGCATCCGTGTTTGGTTGTCGAGCCTTGCAGTCCATACGGCGCAGCGGAAATCCGTGCTGATCTATCTTGTCAATCCGCCGGTGGTGGCGCGGCTTATCCGCGACACGCTGGCCCCAGAACGGAGCGCCTGATGCATCTGTGGTTCCACAATGCCCGCCTGATCGACCCGGAAGCCCGCGCCGAGCGCATGGGCGCCATCACAGTCGAAGGCGGGCAGATCACGGCGCTGGACGGCCCCTGCCCTGCGGATGCCACGGTCGTCTGTTGCGGTGGCAAATGCCTCGCCCCCGGAATCGTCGATCTGGGCGTGCAGGTGGGCGAGCCGGGCGCGCAGCACAAGGAAAGCCTGCGCACGGCGGGGCTTGCAGCTGCACGCGGCGGGGTGACCACGATCATCATGCGCCCGGACACGGATCCTGCCATCGACACGCCCGAAGTGCTGGAATATGTCACCCGCCGTGCCACGGCGCGCACGCCGGTCAATATCCGCGCCATGGCGGCCCTGACGCGCGGGCGCGAGGGCCGCGAGATGGCCGAGATCGGCCTGCTTCTGGACGCGGGCGCGCTGGCCTTCACCGATGGCGACCGGGTTGTGACCGATACGCGCATTCTGGCGCGGTGCATGACCTATGCCGCGGGTCTTGGCGCGCTGATCATCGGCCATCCGCAGGATGCGGGCCTGTCGCGCGGGGCCTGTGCGACCTCGGGCAAATTCGCGTCCCTGCGCGGGTTGCCCTCGGTCTCGCCCATGGCCGAGCGGATGGGGCTGGACCGCGACATGGGCCTCGTCGAGATGACGGGCGTGCGCTACCACGCGGACCAGATCACCACCGCGCGCAGCCTGCCTGCGCTTGAGCGCGCCAAGCGCAACGGGCTTGATGTGACCGCGGGTATCTCGATCCATCATCTGACGCTCAATGAATTTGATCTGGGTGATTACCGCACCTTCTTCAAATTCACGCCCCCCCTGCGCAGCGAAGATGACCGCCGCGCCATGGTTCAGGCTGTGGCTGATGGGCTGATTGATGTGATCTGCTCGATGCACACGCCGCAGGACGAAGAATCCAAGCGCCTGCCGTTTGAAGAAGCCGCCGCCGGGGCCGTAGGGCTGGAAACCCTGCTGCCTGCCGCGATGCGCCTGCATCATTCCGAAGGGCTGCCACTGCCGCTGATCTGGCGCGCGCTGTCGCTGAACCCCGCACAACGTCTGGGGCTGGCAGGCGGGCGGCTGGCAGTCGGCGCGCCTGCTGATCTGGTGCTGTTCGATCCTGACGCGCCCTTTGTGCTCGACCGGTTCGCATTGCTGTCGAAATCGAAAAACACACCCTTTGATGGGGCGCGGATGCAAGGACGGGTGCTTGCCACCTATGTCGCAGGCGCGCCCGTCTTCACGCAGGAGGCACAGCATGCCTGAGATCATCAACCCGCTCTGGCTTCTGGGACTGGTGGGGCTTGCCGCCTATCTGATCGGCTCGATCCCCTTTGGCGTGGTCATTGCCCGCGTCATGGGGCTGGGCGATCTGCGCCAGATCGGGTCGGGCAATATCGGGGCCACGAATGTCATGCGCACGGGCAACAAGCTCGCGGGCGTGCTGACCTTCCTGCTCGATGCCGCGAAAGGGGCCATCGCGGCGCTGATCGCCTGGGCCCTCCTTGGCGAGGATGCCGCCCAGACAGCGGCACTGGCCGCGTTTCTGGGCCATCTCTACCCGGTGTTTCTGGGGCTGAAAGGCGGCAAGGGGGTGGCGACTTTTGTAGGCACATCACTGGCGCTCGCCTGGCCTGTGGGGTTGGTGATCTGCGCCATCTGGGCTGTGACCTTCAAACTCTCGCGCATCTCGTCGCTCTCGGCACTGATCGCGGCGGGACTGGCACCCGTGCTGGCGCTGGTCCTGGGCTACGGGTCCATGGTCGGGCTGTTCGTGATCCTGGCCGCAATGATCTTCTGGAAACATGCCGAGAATATCCACCGCCTGCGTCTGGGCACTGAGGCGCGCTTCTCGCGCAAGGACTGACGCGCGCCCCCTCTCCCCTTGCCGCAGCATCAGTGAAAATCGCGGCTGGGAAAGAGCTGTTTGGCCTGATCGCGCGGATGACGCACCGAGCGGGGCTGGCGCGTGGGCACAGGGCGGCGGGCCTCGTCACTGCGCCCCTCAGTGGGGTCAATTACCCCGCGCCCCATTGCCGCCAGCAGATCCGAGCGATCCTCGATCGCCTCCGCGATCACATGGATCACTGCGCCTTCGCGCTGCACACGGCCGGTGACCTTGAGCAGCCGCCCGCCGATCACAGCCCGGCGATGCGCCTCGTAGACCTTCGGCCAGACCACGAT
>SKIM01000153.1 GCA_007116445.1 Natronohydrobacter sp. | reverse complement strand
CTGATCCTTTCCTGCTGCGCCCTGGCGATGAAGTGTGGTTTCACCCCGTCACGCGCGACACATTCGAAACACTGCGCGCCAAGGCCCCCGATGGCGGTGCGACCTGTGAGAGGCTGCGCTGATGGCCGAAGCGATCCTCTTGCGTGCGGGCCCTGGCATAACGGTTCAGGATGCGGGGCGGACGGGATATCTTGCTCAGGGCCTGTCGCGCGGCGGCGCGATGGACCGTCTGGCGTTGCATGAAGGGGCCGCGCTGTTGCAGCAGGACGCGGGCAGCGCCGCGCTGGAGATCGCAGGCAGCTTCCTGACCCTCAAGGTCACCGCCCCCACTCGAATCGCGCTGACCGGTGCGCCGATGCGGGCCCTTTGCGATGGTGCGGCACTGGCCTGGCATGCCAGCCATGCCTTGCCAGCAGGGGCGCAGCTTGATCTGTCGCGCCCTGCAGGGGGCTACAGCTACCTGCATTTTGGCGGTGGGCTCGACCTGCCGCTACGCTTGGGCGCCCGTTCGGCGCATCTGGCCGCTGGGCTGGGGCAAATGCTCGGGGCGGGCACCCGCCTGCCGCTTGGCCCTGACCCCGGCAAGGACACTGGCCTGACACTCACGCCGCTGGCGCGATTTGACGGCGGGCTGCTGCGGATTGTCGCGACGCCCCAAACCCGGCTTTTCCCGCAGACCCTTCTCGCGCAGTTTTTGCAGCGGTCATTTCGCAAGACTGCCCGTGCCAACCGGATGGGGCAGAAGCTTGTCAGCGACGGCCCAGGCCTGACGCTTGAGGCTGGGCTGCACATCCTGTCAGCCCCCATCGTGCCCGGTGACATCCAGATCACGGGCGATGGTGCGCCTTTTGTGCTGCTGTCGGAATGTCAGACCACCGGGGGCTATCCGCGCATCGGTACGATCCTGCCCTGCGACCTGGGGCGCCTGGTGCAAGCCCCGCCCGAAGCCGCGTTGCATTTCGCCGTCGTCTCATTGCAAGAAGCGGTGAAGATCGAGCGCGCCGAGGCCGCCCGGCGCGAAACGCTCGGCAAAAGCCTGCGCCCCTTGCTGCGCAACCCCCATGACATGAGCGATCTTCTGACCTATCAACTGATCAGCGGGGTGACCTGCGGCGATGATCTGGAGAGCGGGCGGCCATGATGCTGACAATCGACCTCAATGCCGATCTGGGCGAGAGCTTCGGGCCATGGCCGATGGGGGCGGATGCCGAATTGCTCGATGTGATCAGTTCGGCCAATATCGCTTGCGGCTTTCATGCGGGTGATCCCGATGTGATGGCACAGGCCATGACTCTGGCCGTCGCCAAGGGCGTGGGTATCGGCGCGCATCCCGGCCTGCCTGATCTGCAGGGCTTCGGACGACGCCGCATGCAGATCACCCCTGACGAGGCGCGCCACATGGTCGCCTATCAACTCGGTGCGGCGCAGGCCATGGCGCGGCTGGCCGGCGGCGCGCTGCGCCATCTCAAGCTGCACGGTGCGCTCGCGAATATGGCGACCGAGGATGAGACGCTCGCACGCGCCTGCTATGAGGGCGCACTGGCCGTGGACCCGCAGATCATCCTGATGGTGATTTCCGGCACAGCGCAGGCCCGCGCAGCGACAGCGCTTGGCGCGCGCATCGCGCAGGAAATATTCGCTGATCGCGCTTATGGCGAGGATGGTCTTCTGTTGGATCGCCGCCTGCCGGGCGCAGTGATCCATGACCCCGCGCAGATCAGCGCCCGCATCCTGAGCATGCTGCGCGCCGGTGCGATCTTGACGGCACAGGGCAAGTTTCTGCCCGCCCAGATCGATACGATCTGCCTGCACGGTGACTCGGCGGGCGCTGTGGAGCGCGCCCGCGCCTTGCGCAAAGCGCTGCAGGAGGCGGGCATCGGCATATCCGCGTTCACCGGTCAGTCTGGCGGCTGACTGCGCAGCGACCGCCGCCAGAAACAGCACGCTTTCCGAGCGCTCAACCGAGGCGAAGATCCGAGATACGCGCCACGACACGCGCCGGTGTGTTCTCGCTGTTGGACGACACCGCCACTGCGACAAGTTGCTCCAACGGTGCGCCAAAAACGCGGATGAAATCGCGGTTCAGATCGACACTTTCGGAAAACCGTCCGGTCTGGGCCGGGCGCGTGACCAGATTGCGCAACCGGTCGGGCGCATGCGGGCTGGGCACGACCACGCCGATGCGCCCGTCCCCGCCCCAAGTATACATCAGCACGCGCGCAGAGCGATTGGTCATCAATCGGCGCAGGTTGCTGTCAGGCCGCAGATTTTGCGCCGCCTGCGCCGACATGCTGACGAAGAACATCCCCAGATTGCGGTCATCATTTCCGATCTGCGACAGATCTGACGGCGGCACCGAGTTTTCCACCTGCCAGTCCCAGGACGCGCGTGTGGACGCCCGAAAGGCCGCAGGCAAAATCCGATAGAGGATCGAGGACGACCCGTCTGCCACCACATGAAGGCTCGAATTACGCAACTCGAAGCGATTGGGCGCAAGGCGCCTGAAGGTCAGATGCTCCCATCCCGTATCGAAAGCGACGCTCTGCGCTCGGGACTGTCGCGGCAAACCAAGGCCTGCCACGATGCTCAGACCCGTGGCAAGTACTTGGCGGCGGGAAAGGAAACCATGGGGCATGCGTCACCTCCTGTTGCAATCTGATTTATCACTTACGTCCCAGATGCCGATTCATGTCAAAATTCGCTGCCCCCGCCCGCAAATTGCAGGGGCGCGAGATCTGCCTGCCCTATGACTTCGGCGCGTTCCGGGTTAGAACCCTGCAAGGCCAAGGCAGCGCAGGTGGCAGAATGACACAGAAACACTATTTCGTCACCGGCGCCGGATCAGGGCTGGGCCTTGCGTTGTTGCGCGCCCTTGTGGCCCGTGGGCATGCGGTGATCGCGACTGGTCGGCGCAGAACAGCAGAGCTGCCGACTGACTTTCCCGACCTGCCCTATCTGTGCTGCGATCTGAGCCAGCCTGCGCAAGCCCTAGCCGCGGGCGACTGGGCACTTGCCCAAGCCCCGCTCGATGCTGCGATCCTGAATGCGGGTGCCGGTTTCTACCGGCCGCTCAACGCGGAAACTGCGGCTGCGATCACTGCGGTGCTGCGTCTCAACCTCGATGCGAACATGCTGCTTGCGCACAGGCTTTGGCCTGTGCTGCAAGGCGGGCGGCTGGGGCTGATCGGCTCGGTCGCGCATCGCGGCGCACCGGGCATGCCGGTCTATGCCGCCAGCAAGGCTGCGCTGGACGGGTTTGGCCGCGCCTTGGCCGAGGAATGGCGCGGCAAAGTGACTGTGCGCGTGCTGCATCCGGGGCCTGTGGCCACGGGCATGTCCGAACGCGCGGGCCGTGCGCGCGATGCCCTCGACCGGCTCTTCCTGCCCCCGCGCGCGACGGCGCTGGCGCTGATCGCCGCGCTTGAGGCCAAAAACGGCGCAGACCGGCAGGTGATTGCGCATCGGCGTGTCGCGCAGGTGGCCTTGCAGGCACGTCTGGGGTTGGGAGGACACAGATGAAGGTTCTGATCACAGGTGGCGCGAGTGGACTGGGACTGGCGCTGACCCAGGCAAGCCTCGCACGGGGGCATCAGGTCTGCGTGCTCGATATTGCCCCTTGCCCGCCGGATCTCGCCAGTTCGGCGCTGGTCTGGATGGCGCATGACATGGCCTGCGATGACCCTGTCGATTGGGACGGTCTGGCCGCACGCCTCGCCCCGCTTGGTCCGTTCGATCTGGTGATCCTGAATGCAGGCATCAGCGCCACGGGCCCTTTCGAGGACATCCCCCCAGAAACCCATTTGCGTGTCAGCTCTGTCAATCTGCAGGCGAGCCTGCAGCTCAGCGCGCTTCTGATCCGCCACGATGCCATCGCCGAGGCCGGGCGGCTGGTTTTCGTCGCATCACTCTCGTATTTCATGGGCTATCCCGGCGCGGCCTCTTATGCCGCCAGCAAGGACGGGCTGGTCAGCTTCGCGCGCAGCCTGCGCGCCCCCCTGCGCAAACGGATGAAGATTGCCGTGCAAGCCGCCTGCCCCGGTCCGATGGACACGCCGCATGCGGCGCTGCACGCGCCCAAGGGATCAGATGCCAGCCGCCGCATGGATCCCGCCCTTGTGGCCCGCGCAATCCTTGATGCGGGTCATCGCCGCTTCTGGATCCTGCCCGGCACAGGCACGAAAGCCGCAGCGGCTCTGGGGCGGAGCTTCCCGCAGCTCAGCACGAAATTGATGGGACGGCTGCTTTTTGAAAAGCTCAAGACCGACCGATCGCAGTGACCTGCGTTTTCTTGGCAAAAATACTCCATAAAATCGATGGCTTATAGCCGCCGCAGCAACCCAAAGCCCAGCATCAGCATGACGACGAGCGCCAATGCCGCACCGCCTGTTCCAGCGGCAGACAGCGCTGCGCCAAAGACCAACGGCACCGCGACCCCGCCAAGATTGGTGGTCAGCATCGTATAGCCCATCGCACCGCCCAACAGATGCGGCGGCGCAAGCCGTGCGGTCAGCGCGATGTGCAGGCCAACGGCCCCGCAAACTGTCGTCCCCAGCAGAAAACACGCCAGCACCGCAAGCGCCGGGGCACTGGTCAGGCCATAGCCCCAGAACGCCGCCGCCCCTGCAAGCCCCAGCACACAGAGCCACCGCAACGCCCGCGCCGTATCGCCCAGCAGCAGCCTGTCGGCCACCGCTCCCCAGCCAAGCCGGCCCAGAAATGTGCCCAGATGCAGCGCCCCGAGGCTCAACCCCAGCACAGCGGCCCCGGCCCCCGCGCCACGTTGCAGCAGGTCCGGCACATGCGCCCAGAGTGCGAATTGCATGCCATTGGTCAGGCCCGCCGCCAGATTGGCACGCGCAAGGCCCGGCAAGGTCAGAATTTCGGTCAATGGCTTGCGGCTTTGGGCAACGGGCGTGCGGCGGATGGCATCGCGCGGCAAGAGCGCAAGAAAGAACAGACTTGCGGCAAAGGCGATTGCAGCCGCCATCGCAATACCGGCCTGCCAGCCCCAGACCTGCCCCAGCAGCGCGGTGAGACTGCCCAAGCCCGCCCCGGCAGGCACGCCGGTTTGTTTGAGGCTTAAAAGCGTATTGCGCCAGCGCGGCGTGAACCAGAGCGTGATCGCGCGCCCCGCTGCCGGATTGATCAGCCCGTAACCTGCCCCACAAAGCGCGATCCCTGCTCCAAGCTGCGCAAAACCCGCCG
>SKIM01000162.1 GCA_007116445.1 Natronohydrobacter sp. | reverse complement strand
CTGGCCTCGCTGCCAGAGGCGTTGGAGCTGAAAGTCGGCACCGGCGACAATGGATTCGGGATGGAGCCGAATGAATTCCAGATGCAGACCGGGCAGGCTTACCGTCTGACGGTGCAGGCCGTTGGCTGGCATGAATGCAACTGGGAGGCGCCCTCCTTCTTCAAGAATACATGGATCCGCAAGATCGAAGCGGGCAATATGGAAATCAAGGTGGCCTATCTCTATGAGCTGGAGATGGACATGGATGGCGAGGTCGAAATTTTCTTCGTTCCGGTCCGTCCGGGCACTTACAGCTTCGGCTGTCGTGGGCTGGAAGATCGCGGCATGACCGGCACATTTGTCGTTGAATGATCTGGCTTGCAGGAAACGACTGATGGCGCAGACAAGATTTCGCCGTGCCAGTCTGGCGGCAGCACTGGCTTGCGCGCTCGCCAGTCTGACCCCAGCGCAGGCTGAAAACCATCCCGTGCTCGATCACGCCGATTTCGACCGTGTGTTCGCAATCACCACGTTCGAGCACCGGATTTATCGCAGCGCTGAGCGCACAGCCTATCCTGACACTTTGGAGCGCTTCGCGAAGCTGTTCGCGCTCGGTGGCTACCGGATGGAGCCGCCAAATGACGACAATGAATGGTATGCCCGGACCTATCTCTGGGCACCATCGATGGTTGTGATGGCTCTGGGTGAAACGGTGCTGCTGGAGTTCTTTGGCATCAACGGTGAACAGCATCCCAGCGAATTGCGTGACCCGTCAGGCGCGGTCATTGCCGAGTTCGAGGTCGCGCGCGGCGAGATCACGCAACTGCCTTTCACGCCTGACAGTGCCGGGATCTTCGAGTTTGTCTCGACCCAGCGCCTGCCAGGGATGGTGGGGCAGATCCTTGTGATCGAGTAACGGGTCGGTCCCGCCAATCTGCGGGGCCGCCCTTATCCCTTGGTCGCATAGCCGATGGTCGAATAGCGCCCTGTCCGTGATCCCGGTAGAAACAGACAAACCCGCATTCAGGAGAGATGATATGACACAGCCCCGCACCACCCTGTCACTGGCCGCAATCGCGCTGACACTTTCTGCGGGCATGGCCATGGCGCATGGCGATGTCGCACCGCAGCCCGTCAACACGGATGGGTTGCCTGAACTGACCGGTGGCTGGGAGTTCGAAAACCCGTTTCGTGACCCGTCAGACCCGATCTGGGAGCGCGCGTTGCGCATCGGTGACAGCGCCTATAACCAGAATTGCGCGCGCTGCCACGGTCTTGAAGTGGTCTCGGGCGGGCTGGCCCCGGATCTTCGCTTCCTGATGGCCGAAGAAATGGATGACGAATGGTATATGGAGCGTGTCCGCCGTGGTTCGGGCGACCGGATGCCGGCTTACGAGGATCTGATGAACCAGCAGGCCATGTGGGCGATCCGCACCTATATTGAGGCACGTCCTGACCCCGATGGCATCGCGGAATTCATGCCCCGCCTGCGCGAAATCCGCGACGGGCTGCGCGACAAGCAGGAAGCGATAGCGGCCGGGACCGCCTCTGAAGAGGACTTCGCCGATGAGATCGCCGCGCTGCATGTCGAACTGTCGGAGATCGCGGTGCAAGTGCCCACGTTGTCTGGTGCCCCCAAGGCGGACAGTATCGCGCGGCGCGCCGCAGTGATCCTGGAGCGCGGTGGCGATAGATTCCTGCGCGATGCGGATGAGACACTGACCATTGGCTTGTCAGTCTCCCGCTGAGTCTTTGCGCAAGGAGATGCGGATGACCTTGAGAACCTCCCTGTCAGCCCTGGTGCTGATGACTGTCCTGACCCTTTTGGGGTCAGGACTTTTTGCGCGTGAATTTCCTTCGGATGATTCCGGTCGCGACCGTGTCGGTATTGATTACGACGAGATCATGGAACGGGGCTTTATCGAAATCGGTGTTTACGCGGATTTCGCGCCCTATTCCTGGCGCGACAGCTCGGGTGCGCTGGTCGGCGTCGATGTCGATCTCGCGCAGCTGATCGCCGACGGGCTGGGCGTCGAGTTGCGGGTCATCGACCTGCCTGCTGATGAAGATGTCGATACTGATCTGCGGAATTATGTCTGGCGCGGGCATTACATGGGGCGGCGCGTGGTGAATGTGCTGATGCGCGTGCCGTATAACCGCGAGCTGGACTATCGCAACGAACTCGCAGCTCTCACAGGCCGCTATGCGCAGGAGCGACTCGCAATTGCCTATCGTGTGTCGGATTTCCCGGACGAACCGCCTTTCCCCGGTAGTTTCCAGTCCCGGCCCGTGAGTGTTGAAACCTATCAGCTAGCCGATTTTTATCTGACCGGTTTGCCGGGGGTGTTGCCCAATATTCAGCGCCGTCGTCATCTGGCCGACGCAATTGAATTGATGCGAGCAGGCGAGGTGACCGCCGTCATGGGCATTCGCGCGCGACTGGAGCATTACCTGCGCGACGATCCTGATTTCGCGATTGAAAGCGGCCCGCTGCCGGGCCTGTCGATCGGGTCATGGCCGGTGGGGATTGCCACGGCTTTCTACACGGCGCGCATGCTCAGCTATGAGGTGGATGACATCCTGACCGCAGCGGTGCGAGATGGGCGCGTCGCAGCGATCTATGCCGCGCATGGGCTGAGCTGGGACGAACCGCAGCGCTGAATGCGCGGGCTAGGCCAATGGTCGTAAGACCATTGGCCAATTTCGCGAAGCTCACAGTTTCGCGATAGTTGGACACACTGATCTTGCCGCACTTTGCCGATCCCCGGACAAGTCCGGCCCCCTTGGGAGGAAGAAGGATGAACAGATTTCTGCTGGCCGTTTGCGCCGGAATAATGGCGGTTCCGATGGCAGTCGCGCAGGTGACAGAGGCCGATCTGGCGCAGGACGATGCTGTCACGACCAGCGTTCTGACCAACGGCATGGGCCGTCACATGCAGCGCTACAGTCCGCTCGATCAGATCAACAAGGACACGGTGCAGAATCTCTTCCCGGCCTGGTCGTTCAGCTTCGGTGGCGAGCGCCAGCGCGGGCAGGAAAGCCAGCCACTGATCTATGATGGCGTGATGTATGTCACTGGCTCTTACAGCCGCGTTTTCGCGCTGGATGTGAAGACGGGCCGCAAGCTGTGGCAGCATGATGCGCGTCTGCCCGAGGGTATTCTGCCCTGCTGTGACGTGATCAATCGCGGTGCCGCGATTTACGGCGACAATATCTATTTCGGCACGCTTGACGCGCGCATCGTGGCGCTGAACCGCCATACGGGCGCAGTGGTCTGGAATCGCCGCATTGCCGATTACCGCGAAGGCTACAGCTATACGGCCGCACCGCTGATCGTGAACGGTCTGGTCATCACGGGAAATTCGGGCGGTGAATTCGGGATTGTCGGCGCAGTAGAAGCGCGCGATGCCGAGAATGGCGAGCTGGTCTGGCGTCGTCCGGTGATCGAAGGCCATATGGGCGAGCTCAATGGCGAAGAAAGCACCATGACGGGCGAGCTGAACGCGACCTGGCCCGGTGACATGTGGAAGACCGGCGGCGGCGCGCCCTGGCTGGGCGGCACTTATGACGCCGAAACCGACACGCTGATCTTCGGGACCGGTAACCCCGCACCCTGGAACAGCCATCTGCGCGAAGGCGACAACCTCTATGCGGCCAGTCGGATCGGGCTTGACCCGGCAACGGGCGAGATCAAGTGGTATTTCCAGACCACCCCGTGGGAAGGCTGGGATTATGACGGCGTGAATGAGGTCATTCCCTTCGTGGATGCCGAAGGCAACGGGCGTCTGGCGACCGCGGACCGTAACGGCTTCTTCTATATCCTTGATCGTGAGGATGGCTCTTTCGTCGATGCGATGCCCTTCGTCGAGGATATCAGCTGGGCCAGCGGTATTGATGAAACCGGCCGACCGATCTTCAACCCGGAGAACCGTCCCGGCAATCCGGCAGACTCGGCTGATGGCGAGCGCGGTGAAGTCGTCTGGGCCGTTCCGGGCTTCCTTGGGGGCAAGAACTGGCAGCACATGGCCTATTCGCAGCGCACCGGCTACTTCTATGTGCCTGCCAACGAGTGGGGTATGGATATCTGGAACGAGCCGATCACCTATCGCCAGGGTGCCGCCTATCTGGGCGCGGGCTTCACCATCAAACCACTGTTTGATGACCATATCGGCGCGATGAAGGCGATTGACCCCAATACGATGGAAATCAAGTTCGAGGTCCATAACGCTGCGCCGCTCTGGTCCTCGGCCATGGCCACGGCGGGCGGGCTGGTGTTCTATGGCACGCCCGAAGGCTATATCAAGGCAATCGATGATGAAAACGGTGAGGTGCTCTGGCAATTCCAGACCGGTTCCGGTGTCGTCGGCCAGCCGATCACCTGGGAGGATGAAGACGGTGTGCAATGGCTGTCGGTCGTCTCTGGCTGGGGCGGTGCTGTGCCGCTCTGGGGGGGCGAGGTCGCGCAGCAGGTCGCCTATCTGAATCAGGGCGGGTCGGTCTGGACCTTCCGCATCCCCGATGCGTTGCTGGCTTCGGCTGAGTAAGCGCCATCTGACGCGCAGATGATCTCGAAGACCCCGGCTTTCGCGCCGGGGTCTTTGCACTCTGACCTATAGTCGAAAGTCGCATATCCGCTCGCGGCAACCTTGCTTATCCTGCATCCCATGTTCATGATTCTGCGCCTCATACTCCTGTCGCTGCTCTTGCTCGCCCTGCCTGCGCGGGCACAGGTGCTGACGCCTGAGCAGATGCTGGCCTATGTCCCGCCGCCTTTCGGTCTGGGTGAGGCGCTGAATGACAAGGGACTTTACCGCGTTGTCAATTCCGGCGGTGCACCTGCTGGATATGCTTTCACCACGCAGCCCTATGCACCGCTGCCCGGTTTCGCAGGCGCGCCCGTCAATGCGCTGGTCGTTCTTGATCGCGACGGCACTTTCGTCACCGTGCGGGTCATCCATCACAATGAGCCGATCTTCATCTCCGGCATGGGCGAGGGGCCCTGGCGCGCGTTTTTCGAGCAATATGCAGGCAAGTCGATCTGGTCGCCCATGACCATCGGCACCCCCTATGGTGGCGCGGATGCAGGCTCTTCGCTGGTGCATCTCGACGGGATCACCAAGGCAACGGCTTCGGTGCGGATCGCGCATGAATCGATCATGGCCGCGGCCCATTCGGTCGCGCGCGAACACATGCAGGGCCGGGTGGCAGCCCCCGCCGCGCGGCCAAATTT
>SKIM01000322.1 GCA_007116445.1 Natronohydrobacter sp. | reverse complement strand
GTGGCGCTGATCGTCGAGCATATCGGCCCGCCGCTGCTGGACTTCCTGCGCGGATTGGACGCAGAGGCATCCTGAAACCACTGATCCGCGTTGTGGTTGTGGCGCGCGACGCTTCTTGCTATGTCAACACCGAATGCGGGCGATTTCACGTCGCACCCTGTATAACGGGGCGGCGTGCATCTTATGGGGCAGAACGTAAATGAGCAGGCAGAACTATATTTTCACATCCGAATCCGTTTCCGAAGGCCATCCCGACAAGGTCTGCGACCGGATCTCGGATGCGGTGCTCGACGCGCTTCTTTCCGAGGAAGAAACCGCGCGGGTCGCCTGCGAGACATTCGCCACCTCCTCGATGGTGGTGATCGGCGGCGAAATCGGGTTGTCTGACCCGGAGCGGCTGAAGGATTACATGGGCCGCATCCCCCAGATTGCGCGCGACTGCATCCGCGATATCGGCTACGAGCAGGACAAGTTCCACTGGAACACCTGCCATGTGCTCAACTTCCTGCATGAGCAATCCGCCCATATCTGGCAAGGCGTGGCGCGCGATGGCGCTGGCGATCAGGGCATCATGTTCGGCTATGCGGTCGATGAAACCCCGGATCTGATGCCCGCGCCGATCCAGTATTCCCATGCGATCCTGCGCCGTCTGGCCGAAGCGCGCAAATCCGGCGCCGAGCCGACCCTGCGCCCGGATGCCAAGACCCAGCTGTCGCTGCGATATGAAGACGGTGTGCCGGTCGAGGTCACACAGCTTGTGCTATCCACCCAGCATGCCGATGAAAGCCAGAAATCCGACGATATCCGCGCGATTGTCGAACCCTATATCCGCGAAGTTCTGCCCGCGAACTGGCTGACCGACAAGACCGAATGGTGGGTCAATCCCACCGGCACGTTCGTCATCGGGGGGCCGGACGGGGATGCGGGGCTGACCGGGCGCAAGATCATCGTCGATACTTATGGCGGGGCGGCCCCACATGGCGGGGGCGCGTTTTCGGGCAAGGATCCGACCAAAGTCGACCGCTCGGCCGCCTATGCCGCGCGGTATCTTGCAAAGAACGTGGTCGCGGCCGGTCTGGCGCGGCGCTGCACCTTGCAGATTTCCTACGCAATCGGCGTGGCCAAGCCGCTGTCGATCTATGTCGACACCCATGGCACCGGGACCGTGGACGATGCCGCCATCGAGCAGGCCGTGGGCCGGGTGATGGACCTCACCCCGCTGGGCATCCGCACGCATCTGGGCCTGAACCGTCCCATCTATGCCCGCACGGCCGCCTATGGCCATTTCGGCCGCGCGCCCGAAGCCGATGGCGGCTTCTCATGGGAACGCACCGACCTGACCGAGGCGCTTAAAAAAGCGCTTTAAGGCGTCTTGCGCGCCGCTCACCACGCGAAGCGGCGCGCCAGCACCTCCAGCACCGCATCGGGCGCGATCAGCGCCCGGTTCACCCCATCGCTGGCATAGACCGACAGGCCGCGTGACGGGCCGCTGACCATTGGCAGGGCCGCCCAGACCGAAGCAAGGCAATTGCCCAAGCGCACCAGCGATGTCGCCGGGTCGTAAAACCCGCAATCATGCATCAGAAACCGCGCCAGATAGGTCTGGACCTCGCCATCAAAGATCAGGCCGTCGGAAATGCCATGCGTCTCGACCAGCCCCAACAGGGTCAGATAGATGAACTGGTAGCGCCCCACCGCAGATGAGATCGTCCCCATCGCGCGGATCTCGCGCTGATAGGCGAGCACCTCGGCCAGCGTCATCTCGGTCAGTGGACGGTCGGGCAGGACGGGCGCGAAATCGCTGATCGTGCCGAAGCCGCGCGGCCCTTCGAGATTGCCCATCAAATTCAGGAATTCGACGTCATTGGCGGCGAAACTGGTGAACTGTTGCGCATCAGCGCGCGCCGCACAGGCCAGAGCGATCGCGCAGACCCACAAGACCAGAACGCGTGTAACAACTATCGCGTGTGTCTCCGGCACCACATCACACCTGTCTCTATCAGCCCGCCCTGCATAGCACCTCGCGCCTTAAGCATTCATAAAGTAGATTATCATAAACCAACAAGGCGGGTCGAGCAGGCCTCCGCAACAGAGTGACCGAACCCGCACCCTCCGCAACTCGGGGGGCTTCAGCATATGGAGGACCATGTGAGCTTGAGAACAATCGCACAGATCGCGCTGCTTTGCGTGCTTCTGCTCTGGGGGACGACAGAGCCGCTCGCAGCGCAGGACACCCCCGCAGACCCACCCCCGCTGAGTGTTCAGGTGACCTTTGCAGGCTATACCTTGATCCCGGAACAGTCCGAGGACGGCCAGCCCGTCCTTGATGAAGACGGCCAGCCGGTGATGACCCGCTTGCCGCTGGAAGACAGCGTGATCACCCCCGGCGATCAGGTGCTCTACGTCATCACGCTGGACAATCCGATGCCGGAGCCCGCGATGGGCCTGTCGGTCGGCGCACAGATTTCTGCGTCCTTGCGGCTCGACCCGTTCAGCATCACTGGCCCCGAAAATCTGGGGATCGAATGGGCCGATGAAGAGAATCCAACAAATTTTCGCCCATTTTTCAACGAAATTGAAGGGCAAGATACAATCGCCGCCGATCTCGATACTTTGCGCGCACTCAGGCTGACCCTGCCTGAACTCCGCCCTGAAGCTCAGATCAGCATCGAATATACCGCGACGCTGCGCTGAAGAATCGCGCAAGGTTGATCTCAAGGAGCTTTTTGAGCAATGATCCATAAGTATCTCAGAATATTCGCCCTCGGCGCTGGGCTGACCGTCTTCCTCGGCGGCACAGCCTTTGCCCAAAGCACGGGCACGGCTGCGGATACAGTTATCGAGAACACGGTCAGCGTGACTTTTGATGGCGCAGCCACACCGCTCGAAGCGGCAGTTGAATTCCGCGTCGACCGCAAAATCGATATGACCCTGACATCGCGCGTGACGCCAGGAACTTCGGTCACAGTGAGCCCAGGTGATCCACAAGCGCGTCTCGGCTTCGAACTGGTCAATCTCAGCAACGCCCCTCAGAGCTTCAGATTGTCTGTCGACCAGGCTGTCGGCGATAGCATGGCCGATTTCAGTCAGGCAAGCCCACCGACAGCGACACCCGCCTCCGGGGAATACTCGATCATTGTCAATACAACAGATGATTTCAGCGCGGGCAGCCCATTAGCCTCTGGCGCCAATATCGATTCAGTGGACCCAGGGGACACGGTCTATGTCTGGATCGTCGCGCATGTTCCGTCGGGATCGGCTGAAGAGTCTGCACAAGTCTTCACCTTGCGCGCAAGAACAACTGCGGCAGACACCAATGATCTCGTCGGCGAGGTACGCAGCACCAACCCAATGGACCTGAACACGGTTCTGGTGGATGTGGCCACGCAGTCAACGCTGGATAATACCGTGGAAATTGATCCTGCGGGCGACGGCGCAGACGCCGATCAGGCGCGTTTGCAGGTCACCGTACCGACGCTCACAGCTGAAAAAACCGTCACCGTCACCAGCGAAGACCCGGGTTTCGACTGCACCAGCACTGCCCCAACGCCACCGCCCGCACCTGATGCTGTTTTCATTCCGGGGGCCTGCATTCAATATCTGATCACGGTCAGCAACACCAGCGCGAACACAGATGCAACCAATATCACCATTTCCGACAGCTTGCCCACGGGCGTGACGTTTGCCTCTTTGCCTTCGTTCACTTTCACACCTGGCACCGTTATCGCGTCCGCACCTTCGCATAGCGGTGGCACCGTCACTGCAGAACTCGAAAGATTGCCGGCTGGCGCCAGCTATAGTTTCACGATCCGCGCCACGATCGACTGAGCCAAGCCCCCATGGTCGTTTTGACCATGGGGCCCGATCCTGTTGTAGGGATTTCATGAATGGTCCTCTCTCTTCTCTCTGTCCCCGCCCGGATTGGCGCGGCAGCCCTGTTGCTTGGGCTGGCCGCGACAGCCGCGCTGGCGCAGACAGTGATGGGGACCGAGATCGTCAATACAGCCCATGTCACATGGCAGGTGAATGGCGTCGATCAGGGCGACGGGTTGGCCCCCGAAGCCCGCTTCACCGTCGCGCGCCCACCGCGCAGCGACGCTGTGCTGACCGCATGGGAGCTTGATCGCGGCCTGACCGCCGGACCGTTTGAGGAGATTTTCTTTCCCGCTGCCGATTACCGCGTCAACCCTTTCACCCCCATGCCCGAACCGGTTGACCGCTCCTTTCTGACCGGCGATCCGACCCCGATCGACCGCAGTGCCCCCCTGCGCGTGTTTCGCACCGAGCGCATCCGGCTGGGCGTGCCCGTCTTCTTCACGCTCGAGGATGCCGGGCTGAACCGCGACCCCAGCGCAATCGAAACAGTCGTGGTCACCATCACCGACAGCGTCACAGGCGACCGCGAAGAGCTGCGCTTTTACGAGACCGGGCCTGACACCGGCGTTTTTTCGGGCTGGATCAATACGGTTGACGCAACAGCCCAACCCGGCGACGGGCAACTTGCAACCCGCGCGCTCTCCGTGATCACAGCCGAATATGTCGAATCCAGCAATACCATCAACAATCTTGAAGTCGATGTCAGTGTCGGCCCCATTGATCCCTTCGGTATGGTCTTTGACAGCCGCTCGGGTGCGCCGCTCAGCGGGGTGGAGCTGACGCTGATCGACATGGCCACCGGCCAGCCGGCGGAAGTGTTTGGCGATGATATGGCCGCGACCTTCCCAGCCACGCTGACCAGTGGCGGCCGGGTCACCGACAGCGCAGGCCGGGTTTATGACTTCCATCCCGGCGAATATCGCTTCCCCTTCGTGGCCCCGGGACAATACCGCATCGAGATCACGCCGAGCGCAACCCACACCGCGCCCAGCCTGCGCAGCGATGACGACCTGCAAAACCTTGAGAATGCGCCTTTCTTCCTCGGCCCCGCCGCGCGGCTGGAACCTTTCGAGGTCGCTCCCGGCCCGCCTTTGCGCATCGACATCCCGATGGACCCGCTGACGCTGGCGCAGATCACCCGCACTGCGTCGCATTCTGAGGCCGCGCTGGGGGAGTTTCTGGAATACACTGTCACGCTCACCCCTTCCGATCCCGGCAGCATGACACTGACCGACAGCCTGCCCACAGGCGTCGTGTTCCTGCCCGGCACGATGCTGGTCGATGGCGCGCCTGTGGCCCCCCGGCGGCAGGATGGCGGCCGCGTGCTGGTCTATGATCTGCCGGACCTGCTGGC
>SKIM01000317.1 GCA_007116445.1 Natronohydrobacter sp. | reverse complement strand
TGGTTTTCTGACGCACCCGCGCCCATAGCAGATCAAGATCAGCCTTGAGCCAGAGTGACACCCCCTCTGCGCTGATCCGCGCACGCGTCTCGGGGTTCAGGAAAGCGCCGCCGCCGACCGAGAGCACACAGGGACGCCCGCGCAACAGCCGCGCGATCACCTCGGCCTCGCGCGCGCGGAAATAAGGCTCACCGAAGCGTTCGAAAATCTCGGCGATGCTCAGGGTGGAGGCGGTCACGATTTCTTCGTCCGAATCGAGGAAAGGCACATCCAGAAGCCGCGCCAGCTCCTTGCCAACTGCGGTCTTCCCCGCACCCATCATGCCGACAAGCACGACTGTCTTGCGCAAATTCATGCTGATCCTCCGCGATGGGGCCACTCTTTACAAGTTTATCCCGTCCGTCTGTCTTTTGTCGTGTTAAGGCGCTATTGTCGATGCGAAAACCTTCGAATGGCTGCGGCCCAGAGAGAGGTGTGTTTGTGGAAAGGCAGGCTTACCGATGCGCTATATTTTTCGATTCTTTCTTATGTTGGCGATTCTGGCCGCAATCACCGTGATCGGCTTTGCCTATGTGGGCGACCTGTCACCCCAGCGCAGCCCGGTCGAAACTCCGATCACGCTGGAGGTGCATTGACCCGCATCAGAGTAACACGGCCAGCGCTGGCCATCATCTGCGCACTGGCCGCACCCACAGGGCAGGCCCAGAGCATCGGCGCACCAGAATCGGCCATCGAGTGGTTGGAGCGCGCCTTGAGCGAGCCACCGCCGCCTGCTGTCGCGCCCAGCCCACCGTCTTTCGCGCAGGATGAGACTCTCGCACCCAAGCTGCCGGATGCGCATTTCGAGCCGATTTCCGTCACACCGCTTTCAGGCGCGGCGCTTGATACGACGGGGCTGTTCACAGCAGCGCAGATCGGCCTGCCGCGCAACCTTTGGGGACCGACGCCCGCCGCAGAAATCATCGCCGCGATCGAGGCGCTGCCCAATGATACCTTGCCCAGCGCCGCCCGGCTGAGCCTGCGGCTGTTCACAGCGGAATTCGCGCCGCCCGTCACGGATTCACGCACCCCCAGTGGCGCATTGCTGCATGCGCGGATTGACCGGCTTATCGCCATGGGCGCGCTCGAACAGGCCGCGCAACTGATCGCGGCCGCGCCGGGTACGGATGCGGCCTTGCATTTGCGCGCCTTTGATATCGCCTTGCTGATGGGCGAGGAGGACCGGGCCTGCGAAACCATGCAAGGTCAGATCACAGCAGCCGAAGGTCAGGGCACGCAGATATTCTGCATGGCGCGACGCGGGAATTGGCGCGCGGCTTATTCCGGGCTGGCTGTCGCGCAGCAACTGAACCTGATCTCCGAGGCCGAGGCGCATCTCTTGACACGCTTTCTGGAAGAAGAGGAAGCCGAATTTCCTTTACCGCCCCCCCAGACGATCACACCTCTTGCTCTGCGCATCCTCGAAGCGCTGGGCGAGCCACTGAGCACGAGCGGCCTGCCAGTCGCCTATGCGCATGCCGATCTGCGCGGCATTTCGGGCTGGCGTGCGCAACTCGAGGCGGCAGAACGGCTGACACGCGCCATGGCGCTGCAGCCCAACCGGCTTTTTGGGCTCTATACCGAACGCCGTGCCGCGGCATCGGGCGGATTATGGGAGCGCGTGCGTGCCGTCCAGAGCCTGGAGCGCGCCCGCGCGACGGGCGACACCGAACTGATTTCCGACGCCCTGATCCGCGCATATCCGCTGTTTCAGGCGACCGAACTGGAAAGCGCATTCGCCGAAATTCATGCGGAACCCCTGGCCGATCTGCAGCTGAACCGCGAGGCGTCGCGTATCCTGTGGGAAATCCTGCTGCTCGCACAGGATCGTCTCGACCGGGCTGTCGCGCTCGCCCCGGATAACAGCCTGGGCCAATTGGTGACAGCACTTGTCACCGGTGCGCCCTTGCCTGAAACCAACAGCCCCGCCATGGCCAGCGCCATCGTTCTTGGCTTTGCCGAAGACGCTTTGCCCGCGACGGTGCAAGAGCATCTCGACACTGGCGCGCTCGGGATGGTTCTTCTGCACGCTCTCGAACAAATTGCACTGGCCGCTGCGGGCGATCCGAATGCCGCCACACAAGGACTAAGACAGTTGCGCGCTGTCGGTCTTGACGCTGCCGCCCGCCAGATCGCCGTTGAAATCCTGTTGCTGGAACGACGGGGCTGAACCATGGACGCACAGGCGCAGCGCTGGATTTCGACCTTTCTGGACGCGCATGCCGCCGAACAAGGGGCCGCGCGCAATACACAACTGGCTTATGCGCGCGATCTGCGCGGTTTTGTCGACTGGGCGGGGGCGCAGGGCGCCAGCTTTGACACCCTGAGCCGCGCTGATATCGAAGCTTATCTTGTGCATTGCGAGACGCAGGGGTTGGCGAAATCGACGCGCGCGCGCAGACTTGCCGCGATCCGTCAGCTTTACCGCTTCGCCTATGCCGAAGGCTGGCGCAAGGATGACCCCGCCAGCCGCATCACGGGCCCCGGAAAATCGAAGAAACTGCCTGCGACGCTTGGCCATGCAGAAGTGGACGCCTTGTTGGCGGCGGCGCGCCTGACCGGGCGTTCGGAGGCTGAGCGCGCGCGCAATCTGTGCCTGATGGAGTTGCTCTATGCGACCGGCATGCGCGTGACAGAGTTGGTCAGCCTACCGGTTGCTGCGGTGCGCGGCGATCCGAAGATGGTACTCGTGCGCGGCAAGGGCGGCAAGGAACGCATGGTGCCGCTATCCGAGCCTGCGCGTCGCGCGCTGCAAGCATGGCTTGCGCATTGGGAAACAACCGCCAGCGCCCTGCGCGCCAAACGTCTGCCCGAGCCGCGCTATCTGTTCCCGTCCAAAGGCCGTGACGGGCATCTGAGCCGCGTGAGCTTTTTCCTGCTCTTGCGCGACATTGCCACGCGGGCGGGGCTGGATCCAACACGGGTCAGCCCGCATGTGTTGCGTCACGCTTTTGCGACCCATCTGCTGGCGGGCGGGGCAGATCTGCGCACAATCCAGACGCTTCTGGGGCATGCTGATGTATCCACCACGGAAATCTACACGCATGTTCTGGAAGAGCGGCTGAAATCACTGGTGCTGGAACACCATCCGCTGGCCAAGGAGTGACGTCGCTGCCCCCTCTACGCCCCCGACAGACCCAATCTGGGCAGGTGTTGGCGGATCCGCGCAACAAGTTCGGGCTGCATGAAACTGTAACGATCCGGGATATCGAGATTGATGACGCGTTTGCCCTTGAGCGCGGCCCTATGCACAGCATTGAGCCGTGCCAACTGCCGCTTCTCCATCACGACCACCAAGACCGCCCAATGCAGCTGCTCTCTGCTCCGCCGCTCGTCGGCATCCTTGCTCAGCCCTGCAACATCCGTCTCGACACCTGCGATCTCGCCGACGATCTGCGCTGCCGTCGGACTGCGCATCCGCGCCTTGCCACAAATGAACAGGTTGCGCGTCATGGGCACCTGATATCCCGAACCACGCGCGTCACCTCTGCTCTGCGATCTGCGCAGCACGCGCCAAGATGCCCGCCGCGCGCAGACGCTCTTCAACCTGCTCTGCCCAATCGCGCCTGAGCGACACCAACTGCGCCCGGTGCGCCTGCCAGTCCTGCGCGAGCTGATCCAGAAGCGCTGCATCCGTGGCGACATGCTCGATCACCACCCAGCGGTTCCACTCATAGGCCAGTGACCAGTCGCGGTCCCCCAGCCGCGTCTCGGGCAAACGGTAGTGAAAGGTTGGTCGTCCACCTTTGAGTTGCCCAGCGGGCACCGCCCTGAGCGCCTCAGGGTGCAAATGTTCGAGTGCGGGCAACAGATCAAGGCCGTATCCCCGCGCAGGCGCAAGCCGCGCATAATCCTGTGCGAGTTGAGCCAAGGACATTGCGCGGCCTTCGGCCAGCAGATCGATCAGGCCCACCGGCCAGGGGTTCACGAAAGGCAAAAACCGCCGCGCCGGATCGAGCGGGGCCGAGTGACGCAGCCAGTCTTCCAACAGTCCGAAGGCGCGGATAATCGCAAGCGTGGCTGCGGGATCATCCGGCAATTCGGGATTGAAATGCACACCGAAGCCGAAGGCGAGCTTTTCCTGGGTTCCAAGCGCCCCCGCATCGCATAGCGCATCGAGCCCTTGGGCAAAATCGCGGAACATGCTCGGATGCAAGGGAGACGTCACGATCTCGACCGGCACCAGATCGCCAAGTGAGCGGGTGGCAAGATCTTCGAGCCATTTCTCCTGTAGCGAAATATCCAGCTCCACCCGAAGCTTGCCAAGCCTGCCGTCTTCTAGCGTGATATTTTGCGCTTGCGCGTCGCTGACGACGCCGCCCCAGAGATCGCGCAACACGGCTGCTGTCTGCGTGACGCTGAGCCCGGCAAACTCAACCTCGATCCCCACGCGCCGATCAGAACTCGACTGCTCTGCGTGATCCGGCAAGGCCCAGAATTCCGACCGTGCAATCAGGTCATGCAGCATCCGTCGCTCCCTCACGCGCTCTCAGTCCTGAACGGCCTCGATACCGCTTTCTTCGATCAGCCGATAGACCCAGGCCATGGTGCCATCCTCAAGCTCCATCAGATCGCGACGGTATTTTCGGCCAATGCGCTCATAGCGGTCAAGCCTGATCAACTCTTGCGGGCTGACGCGAAAACGCACGCCCTCCAGAACCGTGTCCGGCGCATCGCGCAGATCGCGGCGCAGGCGTTGCCAGCCGCGCAGTCGTGCAGGCTCGGCGGGCACGAAACGCCCGACCACGATCAGGCGCACCAGCGGGTTGGTCAGGGTCGCGAAGCCGAAGACATAGCTGTCCTCCGCTGGCACAGGCGTTGCATTGGCGTCAAGCCGGGGCAGATAGACCGGGGCACGCACCACCAAGAAGACCAACACTCCAAAGAGCAGCGCGACGATGGTCAGTCTGATAATCATCGCTTCCATCCTGGCTCATGTAGCGTCATGTCTTCGGTGGCAAAGCCAGCTGCGCATCCATCGCGCGGCGTTTGCGCAGCACTTCCCAGATATAAAGGACCATCGCGACCCAGATCATCGGGAACGCGACCTGACGCGCGCCCTCGAACGGTTCGTTGAAAAAGAACAGCGAAATCAGGAATATCAGCGTCGGGATCGTGTAGCCTGCAATCGCGATCGTGGAGAGCTGCAACCCTTTTGCGCCATGCGCATAGAGCATCAGCGGCACAGCCGTGATCACCCCGCAGCCCA
>SKIM01000342.1 GCA_007116445.1 Natronohydrobacter sp. | reverse complement strand
GTGTGCCGATGATCGTGTCGCGTGCCACAATCGCCGTGACCGGGCCTGCGTAATCGACATGGGCCAGCAAATGCGCCGGGTCTGCGACATGCATCTGATAGGAATGGACAAAATAGGCATGATCGCCGCTGGTAACGCCGTCAAGCACTGGATGAGCGCGGTCAATCACCAGATCATTCCACCCCGTATGCGGCACTTTCAGGCCCGGATCAGCAGGCGCGATCCGCTCGACCGATCCGCCGATCCAGTCCAGTCCTGCGACGTCTTCATATTCGCGCCCGACCGTGGCCAGCATCTGCATGCCCACACAGATCCCCATGAACGGCACGGCGCGGTGCAGCACGGCATCATCAAGCGCTGCGCGCATGCCATCCACCGCGTCCAGCGCGCGCCGGCAGGCGGGAAACGCGCCGTCGCCGGGCAACACGATGCGATCTGCGCGGGCCACATCATCAGGGCAGGTCGTGACCCGCACGGTGCCGCCCCCCACCTCGTTGGCCATGCGCTGAAAGGCTTTTTCCGCAGAATGCAGATTGCCGCTGTCGTAATCGACCAGAACCGTCAACACGTCACAGCGCCCCCTTGGTGGACGGGATGGCATCGGCCTTGCGCCCATCCGGCTCGACCGCCTCGCGCAGGGCCCGCGCCACAGCCTTGAAAACCGCCTCGGCGATATGGTGACTGTTGATTCCGTGGAGCTGATCGATATGCAGCGTGATACCGCCATGGCTGGCCAGCGCCTGAAAGAACTCGCGCACCAGTTCTGTGTCGAAATTGCCGATCTTGGCGGTTGGAAAATCGACATTCCAGACCAGATAGGGCCGTCCCGACAGATCGAGCGCACAGCGGATCTGCGCGTCATCCATAGGCAGATGGCAGGCCCCGTAGCGCCGGATCCCGCGCTTGTCGCCAAGCGCCTGCACCAGCGCCTGGCCAAGCGCTATGCCGCAATCCTCGACAGTGTGGTGATCATCGATATGCAGATCGCCCGTAGCGCGGATCTCGATGTCGATCAGCGAATGACGTGCAAGCTGATCGAGCATATGATCGAAAAAACCGACCCCTGTCTGGCAGGCATAGGCCCCGGACCCATCGAGATTGACCTGAAGCGAAATATCCGTTTCGGCGGTCTTGCGGGTGATACTGGCCTTGCGCATGGGGCGGTCTTCCTTTTTGCGTTGCGCGCAGATCTATAGGCGCTTGCGTCGCGCGGGGGAAGGGGGCAATCTTGGGCAAGAAACGGGTTAAGGGCAGGACATGACGATACATATCGGGGCAAAACCCGGCGAGATTGCCGAAACCGTGCTGATGCCGGGTGATCCTCTGCGGGCGAAATGGGCAGCAGAGCAGTTTTTGGAAGATGCGGTCTGCGTCAATCAGGTGCGCGGAATGCTGGGCTATACCGGAACCTTTCGCGGCGCGAAGGTCACGATCCACGGTTCAGGCATGGGGATGGCGTCGCTGTCGATCTATGCCAATGAGCTGATCCGTGACTACGGCGCGCGAACCCTGATCCGGGTCGGCTCGGCCGGGGCGATGCAACCGCAGATCGGTCTGCGCGACATCGTGCTGGCGCAATGCTGCACCACGATCACGACTCCATCGCGCGGTTGTTTCCGCGAAGTGAATTTTGCGCCCTGTGCGGATTATGGCCTGCTATCTGCCGCGCATCGCGCTGCGACAGGGCAGGGGGTGCGCGTGCATGTCGGCAATATCTATTCCTCGGATGTTTTCTATGATGAGCGGCCCGACCTAAACGAGACCATGCAGCGTCATGGCGTGCTCTGCGTCGAGATGGAAGCCGCCGAACTCTACACTGTCGCGGCCCGTCACCGGGCGCGGGCGCTTGCGGTGCTGACCATATCCGACCACCTGCTGACCCGTGACGCGCTGCCTTCGCAAGACCGCGAGCAAAGTTTCGGCGAAATGATCAAAATCGCATTGGAGGCCGCCTTTGACACTTAAGTTCAAATTTCTCGAAGGCGTTGATGACACGACTGAGCAACGCGACATCCTCATGGAGAAACACAAGGCGCTGTCCAACAACATGATCGCGCTCAAAGCCAGACATGAGGCGGCGCTGCGCGAGATCAGCTTCTTGCGTGAGTGGATCGCTGCGCTGGAACGTGACGCACCGCTACCGCCTATTCAGACTGGCTTTCCGCAGCATTACATTCTGCCAGCGGCAACACGCACGCCACTGACCCATTGGAAAACAGCGCGAGAGAAACTGCTCTGGAGTGGGTTGTCTGCCGAACAGGCGCTGCATCTGGAACTGACCTGTCTGATCCGACTGGCCAAAGGCGAAGGCGCGGCGCATTTCCCGCGCGTTCTGAAGCTGGATCTGCCGAAGAAACGCTTTGAGCTGACTGACCAGGGCCCTAGCCTGAAAGAACGCCAAAAGACTGGAAAAAAGGTCGCCGTGCGTGACGCAGATCAGCAGATCGCGACCATCATCGCAGCGCTGAAAGAAGCGAAGATCACCTATCTCGACATGCATCCTGACGGCAAGAACCTTTGCGTGCAGGATGACGGGCACCTGTCGCTGATCGATTTCGACATCACTGCGATTGATGGGCTGCCCCAGAGCGGATTGCTTGCCGAAAAGCTCAAGACCTTCGACGAGCATGGCGGTTATGATGCGTTGGCCAAGAAAATGCGTGAGATTATCGACCGTTTATGCTGAGAGAGCGCTTGCATCCATGCGCGCTGCAAGCTAAGGGGCTGCTACTTCACAGGCAGAGGTTGGGCCGCGGGACAGACATCCCCCATCGGTCCGCCGGTTGAGGCTTTGGCCTTGAAACCCTCTGCTCAGGCGCAAACCGGAAAGGAACTCGATATGGCGCTTCCTGATTTCACGCTGCGTCAGCTCTTGGAAGCTGGCGTTCACTTCGGCCACCAGACTCAGCGCTGGAACCCGCGCATGGCCCCGTATATTTACGGCGAGCGCAATGGCATCCACATTTTCGACCTGACGCAAACCGTCCCGATGCTGGACGCTGCACTGAACGTGGTGCGCGAAACGGTCGCCAAAGGCGGGCGCGTGCTGTTCGTCGGCACCAAGCGTCAGGCGTCCAAATCGATCGCTGAAGCCGCAGAGCGTTCCGCGCAATACTACATGAACCACCGCTGGCTCGGTGGCACGTTGACCAACTGGAAAACCGTGTCGCAGTCGATCCAGCGTCTGAAATCCATCGACGAGCAGCTGGCCAGCGGTGCCGAAGGCCTGACCAAGAAAGAGCGTCTGGGCATGGAACGCGAGCAGGCCAAATTGCAGGCCACACTCGGCGGCATCCGTGACATGGGCGGTCTGCCTAGCCTCCTGTTCGTGATTGATGTGAACAAGGAAGATCTCGCCATTGCCGAGGCCAAGAAGCTCGGTATCCCGGTGGTCGCCGTTGTGGATACGAATTGCCCGCCTGAAGGCGTCGATTACATGATCCCCGGCAATGACGATGCCTCCCGCGCTATTGCGCTTTATTGTGATCTGGTCTCGCGCGCAGCGCTGGACGGGATGAGCGCACAGATGGGTGCTGCTGGCTATGACATCGGTGCGCTCGAGGAAGCACCTGTGGAAGAAGTGCTGGCCGAAGCCGCATCGGAAGCGACAGGCGCCTGAAGCGCCGTTTGACATGATGATGTGACAGGGACCGCGCAAACTGCCCCCTGTCACTTTTGATTTGCAGGAGAAAAGACCATGACGATCACCGCTGCAATGGTGAAGGAACTGCGCGAGTCGACAGGCGCGGGCATGATGGACGCGAAAAAAGCGCTAACCGAAAACAATGGCGACATGGAAGCCGCTGTCGATTGGCTGCGGACCAAGGGCCTGGCCAAAGCGGCCAAGAAAGCCGACCGCGTCGCAGCCGAAGGTCTGGTGGGTGTCGCTGTCGAGGGTGGCAAAGGCGTCGCCGTCGAAATCAACTCCGAGACAGATTTTGTTGCCAAGAACGCTGAGTTTCAGGGGATGGTGGCACAGATCACCACCGCCGCACTCGGGGTCAGCGACCTTGCAGGCCTGAAGGCTGCCGATGTCGGGGGCAAGCCCGTCGAAGCCGTGCTGACCGATGCAATCGCGAAGATCGGCGAAAACATGACGCTGCGACGCATGGATGCAGTTGAAGGCGACACCGTGGCCAGCTATGTGCACAACGCCGCGAGTGAAGGCATGGGACGTATCGGTGTTCTGGTCGCGCTCAAAGGCACGGATGGGGGCATCGGCAAGCAGATCGCCATGCACATCGCTGCCTCAAACCCGCTCGCACTTGATGAAGCGGCGCTTGATCCGGCACTGATCGAGCGGGAGCGCACGGTCCAGACGCAGAAAGCACTGGAAGAAAACGCGGCCGCTGCCAAGCCCAAGCCCGAAGCTGTGATCACCAACAACATCATTCCCGGTCGCATGAAGAAATACCTGGAAGAAAATACGCTGGTGAACCAGAAATTCGTGATGAACCCAGATATCACTGTTGCGCAGGCCGCCAAGGATGCAGGTGTTGAAATCGTGGGTTTCGTGCGCATGGGCGTCGGTGAAGGTATTGAGAAAAAAGAAGAAGATTTTGCGGCTGAGGTTGCAAAACTCAATAGCTGAGTAATTCCCTGAGTGGATGACTCAAGCGGCGCCCCTGCGGCGCCGTTTTTCGTGAAACGATACTACACTCAGCCGAACCGGGCCTGATTTGCCTGCCGAAGTTGTGCCGCGGCCTCATCATAGACGAAGGGCAGAAAAGCATAGCGCGTGCCACGTGTCACCGGTGATACGGCATGCAACAAGCCGCAGCCAAAAACGACGGCTCCTCCCGTTGGGGCTTTGAACTCTTGTTGTCCGAATTCGGGGAAGGAGACAGCACCGCCATCGAAATCGTCATTGAGATTGATCGAAATCGCGAAACGCCGATGGGCTGTTCCGGGAGTGGTGTTGTCGCGATGCGGTGCAAACTGGCCGGTATCAACCGCGCTGTAACTGCCCACGAGATAACGCTCCATCCGGGTCGCCCTGATGCCAAATGCCTTTTGCAATTCAGGCAGCACAGAAGCGCGGATGCGCTTCTGGATCTGAGCGACAAGCCCCGGATCGGTAATCAAATGATCACGGCGGCGTTTGAATTGCATGTCACTCACCCCAACGGTTCTTCCATTCACACAGCGCATCACGCCGCTGAGTGCCCGGGTTTCTTCGTCATGGCTCGCGATCAGACGGGCGCAAAGCGAAGCAGAGAAGACGTTTGGCAATGTCAGGATCGGTGGCTGGATCGGCTGGCTGCCGAACAACACATGCAAGGGCTGCGCCGCCCAGCGCGTCAAGGCGGTGTCGATGTCCTCGGGCACCTTGAGCCCGATCTTTTCGACCAATCGCGACATTGAATCAAAGAGCATCACCTGAGAACGAAAATGACATGCAGCACCGTCCATCCTGGGAAAGGCACCAAAAGCCTTGCTGACCGCGTAGTCTGTGTCAAATAGCGTGATGCGAGAAAGGGGTGCAGGCACGGGGCAGGGCGGGCCTGGCATGAGCAAGACAAGCTGCCGGTCAGTGGGCAGACCCTTCGATATGCGCGTGCACAAACGTTCAATGAGGCTCTGGCGCTGTGGGGCCAGAAAGATCATTGCCAATGCCTTGCCACCGAAGCAATCCGTCCAGCACTCTGCGCCTGCGACATCGCGCAGTCTGACTACGGGCATGCAATCCCCTGCCGACATCAGAGAATATCGCACTATTCCTCCTGCAGATTGGAATATTGATGCGAGATGATGGCAGCCAAAGCTGAAATCATGCTTAACGCGACAGCGAACGATAACGCACCGAGGCTGTGTCATCGCGCGCGCGCCGCGTCCCAAGAGCAGCGCGAGTAAGGCTTTCAGCGTCGCGGAAGCTTCGTCTCGAAGCGTGGTGCGTCGATGCATTTGCGCGTCACTTCGGGTGCGAGTGTCTGCATTGCGTCAAACTGCGACAGAAAAACCGAACCAGTCAGTGCGTCGATCAGATGGCTGCGCTCCAATTGATCCATAACCGGTCCTTTGACCTCAGAAAGATGGAACGCGACCCCGGCAGCCTGAAGCCTTTCATTGATCGCTTCCAAACTCTCCAGTGCTGATGCGTCGATGTAATTGACTGCCGTACATTGCAAAACGACATGACGCAGGTCTGGCAAATCGTGCAGTGCGCGGGTGAGGCGATCCTCCAGAGCACGCGCATTGGGGAAATACAGCGATTCATCCACACGTATCGAAAAAACACTTGGATCGGTGACGACATCATGTCGTTCGATATTTCGAAAATGCTCGGTGCCAGGAACCTGCCCGATAACAGCCATATGCGGGCGCGAGGTCCGATAGAGAAACAAGACCAGCGAAAGTCCAACTCCGGCCATGAGCCCCTGTTCCACCCCAATCAGAAGCGTCACGCCCATCGTTGCAGCCATTGCTGCGCCATCTGCGCGCGAATAGGCCCAAGTGCGGGGCAGGGTGCGAAAATCAAGAAGTGAGATCACGGCAACAATGATGATTGCCGCCAATGTGGCCGAGGGCAGATAGTACATGAGTGGGGTTAGTGCGATCACGGCCAGACCGATGAGAACTGCGGTCATCGCGCCTGCTGCAGGTGTTGATGCGCCTGCGTCGTAATTCACGATAGAGCGTGACAGCCCCCCCGTCACCGGCATGGCATTGGTGACCCCGGCGCCGAGATTGGCCAAGCCCAATGCGATCAGCTCGCGGTCCGGGTCAAGGGACTGACGCTTCTTGGCCGCTAGCGTCTGCGCAATCGACATTGATTCGACATATCCGACAATCGCAATCATCATGGCAGGAATTACAAGAAGCTGGATCAGAGTTGGATCAAACGCCGGCAAGGCGATGGGCGGCAAGCCCCGGGGAATATCACCGACGATCGCGACACCCCGTTGATCCAGTCCGAACCCCCAAACGATCAAAGTCGAGGTAACAACTGCAATCAGAAGCGCGGTTTTACCGATCAGTTTTGCAACAGGTTCCGAAAGCCCAGTCCGGATCATCACTCTGGGAAGACCCTTCCGCGACCAAAGGAGAAAACCCAGCACCGAAAGCGACAGGAAAACAGTCGTCGCGGACAGGCTTGAGATATTTGCGACCAATGATGGAATTACTTCGGGTAGAGTTTTGCCGCGTACATCAGCGCCAAGAATATGACGCAGCTGGCTTGCCGCGATCAACAGACCTGCCGCTGTGATGAACCCTGAAATGACTGGATGGCTGAGAAAATTCGCCAGAAAACCCAGGCGAAAGATGCCCATGACGAGCATCATCACTCCAGATAGGAGCGCGATCCACAATGCCGCCAAATGAAAGCCCGGCGCACCAATTTCGGCAACTGTTCCGGCAGCTGTGGCGGTCATCAGGGCGACGACCGCGACTGGGCCCACCGCCAACGCGGGGGAGGATCCGACAAGTGCATAGAGGATCAAGGGCAACATGGCGCCATAAAGACCAGCTTGAGGAGGAAGACCGGCCAGCATTGCATAGGCCATCCCTTGCGGGATCAGCATTATCGTGACGACGACTGCTGCAATCAGATCGCTGTTGAATTCGGCACGCTCGTAGGATTTGGCCCAGCTGAGAAAAGGAAGGTATTTCGCGAGCATGGGGACAACCTGTCGAGAGGGCGCGTGAGCATAGTTTCAGAGTGCTAGATATTCACAACAATAAAGGATTGCAAGATGTGAATATGTGTTGGCGCTTGCTGTTGACCTGTCCCTGGTCGAGTGGTGTCGATATCTCTCGGTGAATGACCTCAACTGTCACGCCACAAGTTGAAAGAAACCATCATGACGAAGCTTGGCCTCACCTGCCATTACTGAGACGATTGATCGTCTCGGCAAGACGAGCGACACGGTCACGGGTTGAGTTGATCTTCTCGTTGACCCGTTCCGCGGCTTCTCTCGCGCGCTCGGCAAGAATGCGCACTTCCGCTGCGACCACGGCGAAGCCTCGCCCGGCTTCGCCCGCGCGGGCGGCTTCCACCGAGGCGTTAAGGGCGAGAAGATTCGTCTGCCTGGCAATGGTGTCGATGGTTTCGACCACTTCAGAAATCTCTTTACTGGATTTGGTCACATCATCGACCGCATCATTGGTGTCACGCACAGCCAACGCGCGCGATGTGATATCGGACCCATACATCAGGATCTTCTGGGTCACGCCTCTCAGATCCTTCAAGGTCAGAAAATACGCGTCCAAGATCACCGCATTTATGTCATTGGGCTTCAACGTCACGTCACAGCGCTGTTCACCCGTCTGATGCAACTCGGCCAAGGTTTCTGCGCCGATCAGGTCGTTCAGATCGGGGAGCTTTTGACCTTCCAGAATATTGTGCAGAAACTGATTGGCACTCAGTGCTTGACCCTCAGCGGTCCATTCCGCAATTGCAGCACTTTTCGAAATTGCTTCCAGCTTTCGCGAAAACTCTAGCGAAGCGGATTTGGTTTCGGTGATATTTGCCTGAACGGATATGAATTTCTCAATACGACCCGACTTGTCGCGCACTGGGTTTATGGCGAGCGAAATCCAGTAAGGCACGTTTTTTTTGTCATAATTCAAGATCTCTTCGTAGAAGGGGACCCCGTCGGCCAGTGCCTTGCGAATGCGCTTGACCGTGCCAGGATCAGTTTCCGGTCCCTGAAGAAACTCGCCTGGCTTTCGTCCTTTCACTTCTTGCATCGAATAGCCAGTCAGCCGGGTGAAACCCGAATTTACATAGATCATGCGACCAGCCGCATCAGTAATGAGAACGGAATTATCAGTTTCATCCGCCACGAACGACAACAGACGGAAATGCTCACGCCGGGCGACTTCGTCGGTAATGTCACGCAAGAAGGCCGTGTAAGTGATAGTTCCGTCTTCTCGCGGTATTTTCGACAGAGACAGGCTAGCCCAGCGTTTTTCGCCATTTTTGTGATCGAATTCCACTTCTCGCGATGTGCCTACGATCTTGTTGATCCCAGTCGTCCGGTTGCGATTCACCAGTTCATCATGATGTGCACGGTGACGAAGTGGTACCAGGATATCGACATTCTGACCGATCACTTCCTGCGATTCATATCCCCACATGCGTTCGGCTGCCGCGTTGAAGAAGACAATCCTGTTCTCAGCATCAATCTCGACCACGGCATCAAGCGCTTGCTCCAGCGTTTCGCGCAAGCGTGTTTCTGCCGCCTTGACTGCAGAAATATCTTTCAGAAAGGCTGTATAGCAAATACCGTCCATCGTGGTAACTCTGGAAAGCGTAAGACCGACAGAGCATTCCGTGCCGTCTGCGCGCTCGATCGTGACTTCACGCATTGTTCCGACGATCCGGTTCTCGCCTGTCTTGCGATTTCTATTCACCATGTCATCATGTTGATGACGCATGAACTGAGGGACCAACGCCTTGACATTGCGGCCAAGAATCTGGTCCCGCGGAATTTGCCACAACTCTTCGGCGGCGCGATTGAAAAACGTCACATTGTTTTGTGTATCGATCGACACAACGGCGTCGATGGCCTGTTCGAGAACATCGTCGGTGAGTGAATTTTGCGATAGCTCCAAGGTTACCAGATTGACCAGCTTGTCGTCGATTCGCATGGAATGGCGCATTTGAACAGGGGGAACGGGACCTTTGATTGCCCGCAAATTTTCGGGCGTGAGCAGGGCATCAAACCGTGCTCCGAGGATGTCGGGGGCCCACTTGCCGACGAGATCGCAAAAGGCCGCATTGGACGCGAGCACGATCTCGTTCTCATCAACCAGCACAGCGGCCTTGGAAATTGTGTCAAGGAAGCTGAAATCGTTGACGGTTTTCTTTGCATTCGGAGTCCAGAACCGCATCGGCATCCATCTCTCAAGCTGTGTGACCAGATGAGGTCATAAATCCAAACTGTTAAGACATGTTTGATGCGGCCACATTAAAAAACCCATAATCAGTATTATGTTAATTACAGGGTCTTGCGAGATATCTCTCAAGCCGCTATCCAGCCGACATTTCCACGATCAAGGAAGTTCTGCACATGATCCCGCGCTACTCCCGTCCTGAAATGGTTGCTATCTGGTCTCCCGAAGCGAAATTCCGCATCTGGTACGAGATCGAGGCCCATGCTTGCGATGCTCAGGCGCGGCTGGGCGTAATTCCAGCAGAAAGTGCCGCCGCTGTCTGGAAAGCCAAGGACGTCGAATTTGACGTCGCGCGCATCGACGAAATCGAAGCAGTCACCAAGCATGACGTCATCGCATTTCTGACTCATCTGGCGGAGATCATCGGCAATGAGGACGCGCGCTTCGTGCATCAGGGCATGACCAGTTCGGATGTGCTCGACACGACCTTCAACCTGCAACTGGTGCGCGCAGCGGATCTCTTGCTTGCTGATCTCGATCGCCTGCTCGATGCTCTGAAGCGGCGCGCATTCGAGCACAAGTTCACGATCCGTATGGGGCGCAGCCACGGCATTCATGCCGAACCCACGACTATGGGTCTTACATTGGCGCGGTTTCATGCGGAGATGGCACGCAATCGTGACAGGCTCGCGGCTGCGCGCCAGGAAATTGCGACCGGTGCAATTTCCGGTGCGGTCGGGACATTCGCCAATATTGACCCCGCGGTTGAAGCGCATGTCTGCGCTGCTCTTGGCTTGCAGCCCGAACCCATAAGCACGCAGGTCATTCCGCGCGATCGCCATGCGATGTTTTTCGCAACACTTGGGGTGATCGCCTCCTCCATCGAGAATATCGCCATAGAAATTCGCCACATGCAGCGGACAGAAGTACTTGAAGCGGAGGAATTTTTCTCGAAGGGCCAAAAAGGCTCCAGCGCCATGCCGCACAAGCGCAACCCAGTTTTGACGGAGAACCTGACCGGGCTTGCGCGACTGGTCAGGATGGCCGTGATTCCAGCGATGGAAAATGTGGCGCTCTGGCATGAACGTGACATTTCGCACAGTTCGGTCGAGCGGATGATCGGACCGGATGCAACTGTCACGTTGGATTTTGCGCTCGCGCGGCTGACCAATGTGATCGACAAGCTGGTCGTCTATCCTGATAACATGATCGCCAACATGAATAAATTCCGTGGGCTGATTCATTCGCAGCGCGTTCTTCTGGCGCTGACGCAGGCCGGTGTCACACGTGAAGACAGCTATACGCTCGTACAACGCAATGCCATGAAAGTCTGGGAACAGGGCTGCGATTTCTTGGAGGAGCTGCTCGCTGACCCCGATGTCCGCGCGGCGCTGTCCGAGGATGAAATTCGCTCGAAATTTGATCTCGACTACCACACAAAGCACGTTGAGACGATTTTTGTGCGCGTTTTCGGCGAAAAATAACAAAACACGGGTTGATTGCGAAAGAATCGTGCTAGGCTTCAAATAATCGAGAAAGGAGAGCCCGATGAAATTGAAGATTGCACTCACAGCATTGGCCCTGACCCTCAGCCCGGCAATCGCCACTGCAATGTGTTCGAGCATGAAACCCGCGCAGACCGCCTCTGCCTGTGCAGATGGCCAAGTGTTTGACGCGAGCAGCCAGACCTGTGTCGAACCGATGAGCAGCTGACCTAAGCAAGTGATTGAAACAAGCGCGCCCGGCCTTTGCTGCGGCGCGCTTTTTATTTTGTCCGAGGGACAGATAAACCTTTTCTTGAAGCTTTTGAAGGATTGTCCACTGCAACGAGTGACATGTCAGGGGCGCGCAAGATGGTTTCCATGGACAACCAGCTTATGGTCAGTAATTTTGGCGGCGATGACGGCTTTGCACCGGACCTCCCGGGTGATAGCCACGTCGCCTCGGCATTGAACAAAATATCGACAGGAAGCGCAGATACCAGCCATCTGACCGGCGCGCAGAAAGCGGCAATCATTGTGCGACTGCTGGTGGCGGAAGGGGTCGATACACCGATTTCCAGCCTGCCGGAAGATTTACAGACGATGCTGACGCAAACCTTGGGAACGATGGGCCTGATCGATCGCAAGACGATGTGCGCGGTGGTCGATGAATTCGTCGAGATCCTCGATCAGATTGGTTTGTCTTTTCCCGACGGTCTTGATGCGGCGCTCGAAATGCTCGACGGTAAACTGGATGCTGGTGCAGCGCAGCGCCTGCGATCAATGGCCAACGGCACGGGTCAGAACGATTCATGGACGATTCTGGAAAACGCTGATCTCGATGAACTTGAGGGGTTGATCGCACAGGAATCACTCGTCGTCGGCGCCGTACTTCTTTCGAAGCTCAGCACTGACAAGGCGGCAAAGCTGCTCATGAAGCTCCCCTCTGATCAGGCAAAAGCGCTTGCCATCGCCGTGTCGCAGACTGAAGCGATCGCGCCTGAAACTGTTGCGCGCGTCGGCAAGACGCTTGCTGAACAGATCACCTCAAAGCCCCCGCGCGCCTTCGCTCTGCCCCCCAGTAAACGCATGGGCGAAATTCTGAACGCATCACCGGCTTCAGCCCGCGATCAATTGCTGCGTGAACTCGAAGCGACCGACAAGGATTATGCGAACGGAATCCGCAAGTCCATATTCACCTATCAGGATATCCCGGCCCGCCTTTCAGAACGCGATGTGCCGACATTGATGCGGGAGTTGGCGAATGAAGATCTGATGCTCATCCTCGCCGCCGGGAAAGAGGAGGACGCGAAAACCAATGAGTTCCTGCTCTCAAACATGTCGAAGCGTCTGGCTGAGTCCATTCGCGAAGATTCGACCGCCCTGCCCGCCCCGGAGCAGGACAACTATGAGGCGGCTCTGTCGCGTGTCGCGGGGACCGTGCGCCGACTCGCAGATGAAGGCACGATTACACTCATCGTTCCAAAGGGGTGATGTGACTGCGGATTTGATCCCGGCAGCACTCCTCGGAAAAGCCCGCCCGGTTATCCGACGCGGTCCAGCATGTTTACCCGATCACCAGACCAGGGCTTGGGAGGTGCGACATACTGTTGGTATGGGGCCCAGCCATGCGACCCTATCAGGGCCGCAGAGCAAACTGACACGGCCTGATGATAACACCCGAAACACGCGGTCCAAGCGATTGGGTCATCTGTTGTCCCAATCAGAACACCGCGTCAGCGCAATGCGGTCAGCCCGGATTTGAAGCGCGCCATATTGTTGCGGTACCCGGTCGCCGATGCAATGAGCTTCTCCTGCGCGTCTTTGTCGAGCATTCTCACAACTCGACCTGGTGCGCCCATGACCAATGAGCCATCGGGGATTTCCTTCCCTTCGGTTACCAATGCCCCTGCCCCGATCAGACACCCACTCCCGATGCGAGCGCCGTTCAGCACCGTTGCCCCCATTCCGATCAGGGAGCCATCACCAATCACACAGCCATGCAGCATGGCCTTGTGTCCGATGGTACATTGTGCGCCGATGGTCAGTGGATACCCCATATCTGTATGCAGAACACAGTTTTCCTGAATATTCGTGCCTTCTCCGATCACGAGCGGTTCATTGTCGCCACGCAATACAGCCCCGAACCAGATCGAGACGCCCTCGCCCATGAACACCTGCCCGATGACATGCGCACCAGGGGCGATCCAGAAATCGCCATTACTCGGCGGCACCGGGCTATGATCCCCCAAGGAATAGAGCATCACCCCTCCCCCAGCTTGCGCAAACGTTCGATCAGGGCTGAAGTGTCCCAGCGCCCACCGCCCATGTTCTGAACATCCTTGTAGAACTGATCAACAAGCGCAGTCATCGGCAGGGCCGCCCCTATCTGATCGGCGGTCTTCAGACAGATCCCAAGATCCTTGCGCATCCAATCGACCGCAAAACCGTGGTTGAACGCACCGTCGAGCATTGAACCGTGGCGATTGACCATCTGCCAAGATCCTGCGGCCCCCTGGCTGATCACCTCGACCACCGCGCGCCCATCCATTCCGGCTTTTTCGCCGAAATGCAGCGCCTCTGCGAGCCCTTGCAGCAGGCCCGCGATGCAGATCTGGTTCATCATCTTGGCCATCTGGCCCGCACCACTTTCGCCCATGCGCTTGCAGACGCGGGCATAGGCCGCCATGACAGTTCTAGCACGGTCGAAATCGCCCTGCGCGCCCCCACACATGATCGACAAAACACCGTTTTCCGCGCCGGCCTGCCCCCCCGAGACCGGGGCATCGACAAAGCCAATCTCTTGCGCCTGTGCGAGGTCGTGCAATTCGCGCGTGACCCGCGAAGAGACTGTCGTATGGTCGACAAAGATTGTCCCTTTTGGCATGGACGCGAAAGCACCATCATCGCCCAGACAAACGCTGCGCAAGTCGTCATCATTGCCGACACAAGCAAACACGATTTCTGCGCCTTGGGCTGCGACTTTGGGCGTGACCCCGAACTGACCACCATGGACCGCAACCCAGTTTTCCGCTTTTGCTGTCGTGCGGTTGAAAACTGTCACATCATGCCCGGCACGCGCCAGATGCGCAGCCATCGGCCCACCCATAACGCCAAGCCCCAGAAACGCGACCCTTGCCATAGCATCCCTCTCGAATTCTTGTGATTGCGCTTTGTGCGCTTGGCTTATACCTATCAGCGACAATTTCACCGTCAACTGAAAGACCGCATCAGGCTCATGTTCACATTCTTTCGTTGGCTTCTAAGGATTTTCGCAGGGGTCGCGCTGCTGGTCGTGTTGTTCATGATCGGGGTCTATGCCTTTCTCGCGCGGTCACTGCCGAATTACTCTGAAAGCTTCACATTGCGCGGCTTGACCAGCGAAGTGGAGATTGTGCGCAACACGCATAATGTTCCGCATATTTTCGGCGAGACTGATGCAGACGTGTTTTTCGGGCTGGGGTTTGCTCATGCACAAGACCGGCTCTGGCAGATGCAGATGCTGCGCCGCACGGCACAGGGGCGATTGTCGGAAATGTTCGGGCGCAGAACGCTGCGCGTCGATGAATTGATGCGCAGGCTCGATCTGTACGGACTGGCGCGCAGTTCCGTTGCGGCGCAGGATCCTGAAACGCAAGCGGCACTCGCAGCCTATGCCGAGGGGGTCAATGCCTGGTTGCGTCTGACCAATGAGCGTGCGCGCGGACGCGGGGCGCCCGAATTCTTTCTGTTCTCCGCTGAGATGCCCCTCTGGCAGGCGGCGGATTCGCTCGCGATCCTGAAACTGATGGCGCTGCAGACCAATAGCGCCATCGCACGAGAAGTGCTGCGCGCCCGAGTTTCCCTTGCTGTGCCGCCTGAGCGCTTGCGCGACCTGATGCCTGACGCTCCCGGTTCGGGGGTTGCGGCCTTGCCCGGTTATGCAACGCTCTTTCCCGATTTGCCAACGAACCTGCAATTCGCAAGCCAGCGCGATCCGCTGGATCCTGTTGCGCCGCTTGCATTGGCGGGGGCCTCCAACAGTTTTGCCGCAGCTCCGTCACGCGCGGCCGGCGATGGTGCGATCCTTGCCAATGATCCACATCTTGAGCTGACCGCTCCTTCGCTGATGTATCTTGCGCGCCTGGAATTGCAGAGCGGTGGCGTCATCGGCGCCAGCATACCTGGTGTGCCGGCGATCTTGTCAGGCCGTTCCGAGGCGCTTGGTTGGGGGATCACCTCATCTTATCTGGACGATGCAGATGTCTTTATCGAGACGTTGAACCCGGATGATCCGCTGCAATACCGTAGCCTGGATGGCTGGGCAGAATTCGAGACACGCGGCTCGATCATCCGTATCAAGGATGAAGACCCGATTACCCTGACGCTGCGCTGGTCTGAAAATGGGCCGGTTCTGTCAGGCGCGCTGTTCGACCTTGGCACGATCACGCCGCCCGGTCATGTCGCGACTGTCAGCTGGACTGCACTGGAGCCTGCTGACACAACCCTGTCCGCCGCCCATCGCCTGATGCGTGCGCAGACCATAGAGGATGCGCTGGACGCGGGCGAATTGTTCGTGGCCCCGTCGCAAACGCTGATGCTGGCCTCAAAGGACCGTATCGCCATGCAGGTGCTGGGCCGGATGCCACGCCGTGATGCCAATCATGAAACACAAGGTCGCATGCCGTCGCCGGGTTGGCGTGCGCAGAACCGCTGGCTGGGCACCCTGCCCTATTCAGCCAATCCGCGTTTTATAGACCCGGAATACGGCATTCTCGGCAATACCAATAACAAGATCCTCGACCGTCCCTTTCCGCTTCATGTCAGCCACGACTGGGGTGACACGCAGCGTATCGAGCGCTTTGCACATCTGATGCGGGTGCGGTCGGTCCATACCCGAGACAGTTTCATCGAGGCGCAACTCGATACAGTCAGCCCTGCCGCGCGCCTGCAATTGCCGCTGGTGGCAGCGGATCTGTGGTTCTCGGGCGAGGCCGCACCCGCAGGCACCCGCGCCCATCTGCGCCAACGCGCGCTGCGTCTGCTGGCGGATTGGAACGGAGAGATGAACGAGCATCTGCCAGAGCCACTGATCTATGCGGCCTGGATGCGCGAGTTGAAGTCGCGGCTGATCCGCGATGAGTTGGGCCCGCTCGCGGATGCGTTCACCCATGTCGATCCGATCTTTATCGAGCGGGTGTTTCGCGACACGGACGGGGCGAGTGAATGGTGCAATATCGTACAATCCTCAGTGCGCGAGAATTGCACGGATATTGCGATTTCCGCCCTCGATGAAGCGCTCTTGCGGCTGACCGAGCGCTATGGCGACGCGCTGGAGAGCTGGCGCTGGGGTGATGCCCATATGGCAACGCATCGTCATTCGGTCTTGGGAGATGTCCCGATCCTGCGCCATTTCGTGAATATTCGGCAATCGACATCAGGCGGGGATCATACGCTCAATCGCGGGCGCACCTCCGGGCTTGATCCGGAGCCTTTTGCGAATGTCCATGGTGCGGTCTATCGCGGCGTCTATGATTTCGCAGATCCCGAAAGTTCGGTCTTCATCCTGTCCACCGGGCAATCGGGCCACCCCTTGTCACGCCATTACGACGATCTGGGTGATCTGTGGCGACGCGGCGAGTACATTCCCATGACCCTTGACCCCGAACTGGCGCGCGGCGGGGCTGTGGGCATCACCCGATTGCGCCCAGTCGGCGAATGATCCTGCCGTTGCAAACCGGTCACATATGTCGCGGATATGATAACCTTCCGTTAGGAAATCTATCACATGCTGCGCGGATTTGGTCCTACCGTAGAAATATTAAATCTGCGGAAAGAAGGAGGAGATTTCCGTGCGCATATATCTCGCATCCGGGCTGATAGCTTTGATTGCCAGCCCCGCTTTGTCAGGCGGTGTCGAGCGGTCGAACCAATCCATGGCGATCCTGTTTCAGGAAGGCCGCTACCTCGAACTCGGCGCGCAATTCGCACGACCGCGCGTCTCAGGCGAGGCACCAGGAGCAACTGGGAATATTACCCGGCGTATTTTTCAGGGCAGCTTGGCGTATAAAGCTGACATCAACGATCAGTTATCTTACGCATTCATCATCGATGAACCCATAGGGGCAGATGTGCGATACCCTTCGGGCCAACCTGCCATTCTGGCGGGTTCATCTGCCAAGATCGAAAGCACCGCCCTGACAGGCGTGCTGCGCTACAGTTTCGGCAATGGCTTCAGCGCCTATGCCGGTTTGCGCTCGGTCTGGTCCAAAGGCCAAGCAGAACTGGTTCCAATCGCTTACACTCTGGACACCAACCGCGATCAAGCTTGGGGATATCTAGTCGGTGCCGCGTATGAAATGCCTGAAATAGCGGCCCGCGTTTCGCTGACTTATAATTCCAAGGTAAAGCACACATTTAATGAAACTGTCGTAGTAGGCGGCAACACCGTTACCGGAGCCGACTCGACCTTTGACACAACCATTCCGGAAAGCCTGCATCTGGAATTTCAGACCGGGATCGCGGAAGATACGCTGCTGACCGGTTCGGTGCGCTGGGTAAGATGGAAGGATTTCAATATCAGCCCTACAGGTCAAAATGATCTGGTCGCTTATGACAAGAATTCAGTCACATACACGCTGGGCGTTGCGCGGCGTTTCAACGAAAACTGGGCTGGCTCAGTGACCTTGGCCTATGATACCGGAAATGGGAGCGAAACCGGTGAGTTGCAACCCGTCTCCGACCGCCGTTCCATCG
>SKIM01000120.1 GCA_007116445.1 Natronohydrobacter sp. | reverse complement strand
TTTTTTCTCTTGTTTTCACCTTCATGCGTGGGCTGTCACTATCCGGACGGATCACCCTTTGAGTTTTATCTGCGGGCCATCCTTGCGGCGCCCCGGGGGATCGACGTGCCCGGCCCTTTGCCGACGGTCAACGAGGTTGCGCTGCGTTCTCCGAAGCTGCCACTCAGGCAAAGCGCAGCGATGGGCCTCCGGCTTTCCCATCTTCCTCGCTTTGCAGCTGAAGTTATGGGCGACCGACAGCAGACTCGACTGGATAAACCAAGGCAGGGATTCGATACCTGACCGGGATCAAACGAATCGACCACTCCCGCGTGTTATGGATCATTCAAGTCAAGCTCTTCGTCGATGTCATTGATGAGGATGCCGCGCTGGCTGGCGGCATCACTTATCTGGCCATGTAGCAAAGGTATGGACATTTTTGTCGCACCGCTGCATTTCGCATCAAATTTAAAGTCAGGCGATGAAACCTTGCGCAGAAATAGGTTTTGAAGAGGCAAATTGACATTTTTTCTTGATTGCACCCTCATCAGGAAGGCCACTGGACATGCAGGTTGCTTAGGGTTCCGCCAAAACTCGGGTCTGGTCCAAGAAGCAGCACCCATCGGCAAATTCCGATTGGGCACACGGAGGGACAAAATCCCGGGAGAAGACTGCGCTGGTTTTGACCGCGCCATTCTCTTGTTCCGCCAGCGGTAAATCCCGGCCCCCTTATCTTCGGCGGAACCAAGCCCAGAGGATTGTGATGACCGGATTAAAGCTTACCTCCCTTGCCGCGCTGGTGGCAGGAATGGCCGCTGTCAGCAGCACACCACTCGCAGCGCAGGAAAAAACAGATTTTCGGATTGCATGGTCCATCTATGTCGGCTGGATGCCTTGGGGCTATCTGTCGGATAGCGGGATCATGGACAAATGGGCCGAGAAATATGGCATCTCGGTCGAGATTGTGCAGTTCAACGATTACATCGAGTCCATCAACCAATACACGGCAGGCGCATTTGACGGGGTGTCGGCCACCAATATGGACAGCCTGTCCATTCCCGCGGGCAGCGGTGTCGATACCACAGCGCTGATCATTGGCGATTATTCCGATGGCAATGATGCCGTTATCCTGAAAGGGGACGGCACGCTGGCCGATCTGTCAGGCAAGCCGGTCAATCTGGTGGAACTGTCGGTTTCACATTACCTTTTGGCGCGCGGGCTTGATACGGTCGGCCTGTCCGAGCGTGACCTCGGCAGCGTTATCAATACCTCGGATGCCGACATGATCGCCGCATTCTCGACCCCTGATGTTCAGGCGGTGGTGACATGGAACCCGCTGGTATCCGAGATCGTGGCATCATACCCCGATGCGAATATCGTCTTTGACAGCGCGCAGATACCGGGCGAAATTCTGGACCTGATGGTTGTCAACACCGACACCCTCGCCGCCAACCCCGATTTTGGCAAGGCAATGGTTGGCGCATGGTATGAGGTCATGGCGCTGATGGCAGCAGGCGACGAAGACGTGCTTGGCGCGCTGGCCGAAGCCTCTGGCACCGACCTTGCAGGCTACAAGGCGCAACTGGATGCGACCGCGATGTTCTATAGCCCCGCCGATGCAGTTTCGCAGGCCCTCTCGCCGGACCTGCCTGTCACCATGACCAATGTGGCCGAGTTTCTGTTTGAAAAGGATATTCTGGGCGTAGGTGCCCCCAGTGCCGATTTCATCGGGATAGAATACCCTGATGGCACAGTGACAGGCGACGAAAATAACATCCGCTTCCGCTTTGACGCAAGTTTCATGCAGATGGCTGCGGATGGGGCGCTATAGTCGCGCAGGCGTGCAGGAATAGCGCCCATGCGCCTGATCAATAGCAAACCCAGCCGTCCGGTTGCGCTGCTCTTGGCGGCGCTGCCCTTCGTGGTGGTGTGCGTGATCTATTCCATCAGCTCGGAATTGCGGCTTGCGGTCAACCCGCAAGACCGGCTGTTGCCTGCACCTGCGACGATCTGGGACACCGCCTTCCGACTGTTCACCGAGCCAGAGCGCCGCAGCGGGCAAATTCTCTTGTGGCGCGACACGGGCGCAAGCCTGTTCCGGCTGCTGTCGGGCGTGGCCATTGCGGCGGCGCTGTCGTTGGTTCTGGGCGTGTTGATCGGGTTGCTGCCCTATATGCGCCGCACCCTGTCGGATTTTGTGGCCGTCCTGTCGATGGTGCCGCCACTGGCACTGCTGCCGATCCTGTTCATCATGTTTGGTCTGGGCGAGTTGTCGAAGATCGTGCTGATTGTGATCGGCACCGCGCCCGTCATGACGCGCGACATGGCGCAACGCGTGATCGAGATCCCGCGCGAGCAGATTATCAAGGCGCAGACACTGGGCGCATCCTCGCTGGTCATTGCCTTGCGGGTGGTCCTTCCGCAAATCCTGCCACGGCTGATTTCCAATGTCAGGCTATCACTGGGCACGGCCTGGCTGTTCCTGATCGCGGCTGAAGCCGTGGCCTCGGAACTGGGGCTTGGCTACCGCATCTTTCTGGTGCGCAGATTTCTGGCGATGGATATCATCCTGACCTATGTTATCTGGATCACGCTTCTGGCGTTCCTGCTCGACTGGATGCTGCGAGCGCTCTCGCGTCGGGCCTTTCGCTGGGCGGAGGCGAGTCTGTGAGTTTCGTATCCGTGCGCGATGTCTGGCAGTCCTATGACGGGCGCCCCATTCTGGAGCGGGTGAACCTGGACGTTGCGGAAGGCGAGTTCATTTCGATCGCGGGCGCGTCAGGTTGTGGCAAATCCACTTTCCTGCGCCTGCTGCTGGCCGAGGAACAACCGACGCGCGGAGTGGTGTCCGTGGCCGGGGGCGAGGGCGCGCGCGAACCCGATCGTGAACGCGGGGTGGTGTTTCAGCGCTATTCCGTCTTTCCGCATCTCAGCGTGCGCGACAATATTATCGCCGCCGAAGCGTTTGGCACCACCCTTGGCTGGCTTTGGGGCGCGCCCCTGCGCGCAGCCCGCGCCCGTGCTGATGACACGCTGTCACGGATCGGGCTGGACCATGTGGCAGATCATTACCCCACCGCCTTGTCGGGAGGGATGCAGCAGCGCTTGGCCATCGGGCAGGCACTGACCGCGCGCCCCCGCATCCTGTTGCTGGATGAACCCTTTGGCGCGCTCGACCCCGGCACACGGGTGCAGATGCACGATTTCCTGACCGAATTACGCGCAAAAACCCCGATGACGATTTTCATGGTCACCCATGATCTGGCCGAGGGGTTCAAGCTGGGCGACCGCGTGCTGGTTTTCGACAAGCCCCGCTGGGACCCCCACGACCCCGGCGCCTATGGGGCCACGATCACCTATGATTTCGATGCCCGCAATGGCGGCATTCCCTACCACCACCTGATGGAGAAGACTGATGAACCCATTCACGCCTAAGCGCAGCCGCCCGCATGGCCCACGCGCAGCCCGCGCCGACCATGCAGCCCGCGCGCAACGCCACCACCACCCAGACCTGACAAACCTATTGGGCTGGAAAGCCATGCAGCGCGAAGCCGACATTCCCGAAGGGCGCTGGGACGAGGAACGCCGCTGGGCGCTGCGCATGGGGCTAACAGGCGCGGACAGCATAGACGACCGCTCGATCCCCACTTTTGCGCGCGGGGAGTTGCCCCATTTTGCGGGCATCAATACCTTCCTGAAGGCCCCCTATGCCGAAGACGTGCTGGAAGTGCAGCACTATGACGCGACCGTGCTGGGCATCCCGTTTGACGGGGGCACCACCTACCGCCCCGGCACGCGGTTCGGCCCGCAGGGGGTGCGCAAGATTTCCGCCCTCTACACGCCCTATAACTACGAGATCGGGGTCGATCTGCGCGAACAGATGACACTGTGTGATGCAGGCGACGTATTCACGATCCCCGCCAATCTCGAAAAGAGTTTTGACCAGATCAGCCGCGCGGTCAGCCATGTGTTTTCAAGCGGATCGCTGCCTGTGATGATCGGGGGCGACCATTCCATCGGTTTTCCCTGCGTGCGCGGCATTGCCGAATGTACGTCCAAGAAGATCGGCATCATCCATTTCGACCGCCATGCCGATATTCAGGAAAAGGATCTTGATGAGCGGATGCACACCACGCCCTGGTTTCATTCCACCAACCTGCCGAATGTGCCCGCGAAAAACCTTGTCCAGATCGGGATCGGCGGCTGGCAGGTCCCGCGCGAAGCGGTGAAGGTCGCGCGCGAACGGCACACCAATATCATCACCATGTCGGATATGGAAAAGATGGGCATTTCCAGAACCGTCGAGATGGCGCTGGAAATGGCCTGGGACGGGGTCGATATGGTCTATCTGTCATTCGATATCGACAGCATTGATTGCGGCTTTGTCCCCGGCACGGGTTGGCCCGAACCGGGCGGGTTTCTGCCGCGTGAAGCACTCGCGCTGGTTGCAGGTGTCGCGGCCGAGGGCATTTGCGGGATGGAACTGGTCGAGGTTTCGCCACCCTACGACACGTCCGACATCACAGCTCTGATGGGCACGCGAGTCATCGTCGATGTGCTGGGGTCACTGGTCGGACATGGAAAGCTTGGCGCGCACAAGCGCCACATCGATAAGCCTGTCAGCATTCCGCATGGCGAATTCACCGGACGGAGGTGGTCCAATGCCACATGACCACCACCACCATCTCCATGGGCATGGCCACAACCACCCGCATCCCGACCATCTGCACAGCCACATGCGAGACCCCGATCTGGCGGCAGAGTTGCAGGTTCTGTCAGCCCAGTTCATCGACGGTTTCGTGCAGGCACATGACAAGTCCAGCTATCTGCGCCTTGCCGGTGTGCCGTTCGAGCGCGATGGGGCCGAGGGCAGGGGCAGTCTGAAACTGGTCGACGTGCAACTGACAACCGAATGGCAGGTCGGCACGGCCTCGCCCGGTTTTGGCACGCGGCAGCTCAGTTACCTTCCTTTTCCCGGGGAAATGGTAAGTGAGCGCACGAATATGGGGTTTCTCTATGTCTCGATTAGCGAGAAAGAAGTTCTGGACCTGCGCGACTTCCTTGCCATAAAGCACTTGCCTGCCGCGTGAGCCTGGGACGTGGGAGCTTTACGCGCCGCAGGTGAGAGGGTGCAGACGCGATTGAAAATGCTGAGAAGGCTGCTTTTGAGAGCGAAACAATCTCGTGGGGCGACACATACGCACCTGCTTTGAAGATCCAGCGTGCCTCTAAATGATCGGCCAAGTTTGGACGAGGAAGCCAATTGTCGCCCACGCGCTATGCTGCAGGGCTGCCGGTGTAGCTACTCACGCATTGCGCGGCAGACGACAGATTCTACGTGCCCGGCCC
>SKIM01000266.1 GCA_007116445.1 Natronohydrobacter sp. | reverse complement strand
GTGACCTCGGCCTATCTCAGCATCACGGCCAAGGTGCAGCCGGGCTCAGTGGGCACGGCCTGGATGCATGATCACCTGCAGGTGGGCATGCGCCTGCGCGCCCATGGTCCGGCCGGGCTGTTTCATCTGCCGCCGCAGCCTGACGGGAAATACCTGTTCATCTCGGCAGGGTCCGGGGTGACGCCGATGATGTCCATGGCCACCACCTTGTTCGAGCGCGGCGAAGACCCGGATATCTGTTTCATCCAATGCGCGCGCAAACCCAGTGATCTGATTTTCCGGCGCAGGCTGGAATACATGGCCTCGCGCGTGTCGGGGCTGGCGCTGCATTTCGTCGTCAGCCAGCCCGAACCCTATGAGGTCTGGACCGGCTACCGGGGCCAGCTGAACCAGCTGATGCTGGGCCTGATGTGCAGCGATTATCTGGAACGCGATGTCTATTGCTGCGGGCCGGAAAGTTTCATGACGGCGGTGCGCGAGATCCTGATCTCGCTGGGCTATGACATGGCGCGCTACCATCAGGAATCCTTCCACGCGCCTGCCGAAACCGTGGCCGAGATCAAGGAATTCGACGATCCTGTCCCCGATGACTCGGCACAGGCCGAGATTGTCTTCACCCGCTCTGGTCTGTCCGTGACCTGCACTGAAGGCGACACGATCATGCAGATCGCCCGCGCGCAGGGCCTGCCAGTTGCCTCAGGGTGCAATTTCGGCCTTTGCGGCACCTGCAAGACCCGCAAGATCTCGGGCGAGGTGCATATGGTCCATAATGGCGGGATCAGCGACGAAGATATCGACGACGGCTATATCCTGGCCTGTTGCTCGAAACCTCTGGGCCGCGTCGAGCTGGATGCCTGACCCCGGCGCATCTGGCCCGGCCCCGGATTTGGGGGCGGATTTTCGCGCCGTGATGTCAGGCCGGGGCGATGGCACAGGCCCGCATTTGGGCTGACCTGTTTCATCGCCTCGCTGCCCGATTGCGCCGCCGCAGCTGTCGCATCGGCAGATGGCCGCGATCAACGCACCACGAATACCGAGACTTTGGCATGCGCGGCGATATAGCCGCCATGCGAGGAAAAGATGTATTCCATCAGCCCCGGTTGATGGCTGGCCATAACGACCAGATCCGCGCCAATATCCTCGATGGCGCGAAGAAGCTTTCTGTCCACCTCGGCACCGGGATCGGGCGACGCGAGCGTCAGCGCCTGCGTCGGGATCGCATATTCCTGCGCTTTGCGCTCTGCAAATGCCTGCAATTTTTCGCGGTATTCCCCGGATGAACGCGCAATTTCCGACGGCAGCTCGCCGGATATGCTGACAAAGCAGAGTTCCGCCTTGTGTTCGCGCGCCATGGAACAGGCGATATCGACCGCTTTGCCGAGCGCGTCCTGATGCGCGAGATCAATCGGGACCATTATCCTGGAAAACATCTTCAGACCTCCGTAATCGGGTTCGGACCGGGCGGGGGCTGCAACGACCCCGCCCGGTCATGGGCGTTCGCCTGCGCTCATTCGGCAGGTTCAGCGACACCGTATTTCGCGCGGCGATGATCGTTGAACAGCGCCTTTGCCAGCGAGATGCACATCAGCACCATGATCACCGTGAAGGGCAGCGCCCCGATGATCATGGCATCCGACAGCGCATCCATGCCGCCCCCGCCCGCGATCAGCAGAACCGCGATCACGGCGGTCAGGATCACGCCCCAGATGATGCGATGCTTGATCCCGGTTTCGGCCTGCCCCCCGGACATGATCGTGTTCATGACCAGAATGCCGCTATCGGCCGACGTGACCAGAAAGGTCAGGATCAGCACAACGCTCATGATCGTGATGCCGGCCAGCAAGCCGCCATCGATCATGTGGCCCAGTGTGACGAACAGCTTGGCGGTATTGGATGCCGCGATGATCGAGCCATCGGCCACGCTGGAAAGTTCCAGATCGATCGCCGAGCCACCGAGGATGGTCATCCAGGCAAAGCAGACCAGCGAGGGCGCGATCACGGCGCCGAGCACGAATTCGCGGATCGTGCGGCCGCGCGAAATGCGGGCGAGGAACAGGCCGACGAAGGGCGCGAAAGCGATCCACCAGGCCCAGTAGAAGGTTGTCCATCCGGCCTGCCAGCCAAACAGCCGCCCGTCGGTGCCGGCCGCATAGAGCGCCGCCGTTGTCTCGGGCGGCAGAATGGCCAGTGTCTCTGGCAGGCTGTCGCGGAACCCGTCAAGCGAGCCCCAGGCATTCGTCGCGCTGCCAAAGACGGCGGCCAGTTCGTCGCCCGTAAGCCCGGCTTCCTGCACGGCAGGCGCCGCGGCGAAGGCTTCGAGTGATTGCGGCCCGTAAGCCCCGAAGCTCAGATGCAGGAAGTTCAGGATATAATCGACCAGCGCAGTGCCATAGATCGTCATCGCGAAGGCGAAGGAGCCGAAGATCACGAAGGTCATGATCAGAATGAAGGACATCACCAGATTGGCATTGGACAGCCATTTGATGCCCCGTCCGACACCCGAGACAGCCGAGAGGATCGACAGGCCCATGATCGTGATCAGACCGGCAATCAGCCCGACATTGCCCGGCGCAGGGGCGTCGCCGTCCATGTTCATCATCCATTCCATCCCGGTGATGGCATAGATCCCATCGACGAACTGGCTGACCCCGAAACCGATGGTCACCGAAACCCCGAGGATGGTGGCGACCACACCGATCACATCGACGACATGGCCGAATGGCCCGTTGATGAAGCGCCCGAAAAGCGGGGTCAGGGCCGTGCGGATCGTCAGCGGCATGCCGCGCGTATAGGCGTAATAGCACAGGCTCAGCCCGGTCGCGACATAGATGGCCCAGGCATGGAAGCCGTAATGCAGGAAGGTGTAGCGATAGCCCGCTTGCAGCCCTTCGACCGTGTTGCCTTCGACATTGCCTGCAACGGTTTCAGGGTTCGACCCCCACAGCCCCAGCGGTTCAGCCGTGGCAAAGACCATCAGCCCGACGCCCAGACCTGCACCGAACATCATCGCAAACCATGAGAAGGTCGAGAATTCGGGCTTTTCGCCCTCTTCGCCCAGCACCCGCGCGCCGGTCTGCGGGATCAGCGCGATGGCGAAGAGAAAGAAGGTGAACAGCCCGACCGACAGGACATAGAAGGTGTTGAACCCTTCGAGCAGGGTCCATTTGATATTCGCAAGGTTTTCACCGGCGGACAGGGGCCAGATCAGCGCCCAGAGCACGATGCCGACCATGATGGCCTTGGAGATGGTGGCGATGGGAATCGAATGTCCCTCGTAGAATCCCTGATCGGCGGTTGGTATCTCTACATCCGTGAATGGTGGCTTTACGGCCATGGTGTCTCCTCTCTCTGCGTGGTTCCGGCTAAAGCGGTGCACCCGGTTGCGGGATGGGTGTCATTCTTGGGCGGCGCGCCGCCAGTTCTGCATGGTTGACTTCGAGCTTAGGGGCTGCCCGGCGGTGAAATCCACCAAAAGCGACAGTTTGGATGTCGCTTTCTGACATTTTCTGGTCTTTTTGCGGGGTGAGGGGGGGGCTTAGTCATTGTCGCTGCCCGCGCTCCCAGCGCCTGACGCCGATCCGGGCGAGGCTGGGACAGTGACGCGCAGCGCAATCGCGTCGAGCGCGCGCCAGACAGGCAGGGGCACCCCTGGCAGCTCAGCGGGCTGTGTCCGTGTTTGTGTCTGCGGGCCTGTCCAGGGCTGCGTCCCGTGGGGGAATGTCACGCGCAGCTGCACGCGCGCAAGGCCGCAGAAAACCGGCAGCGCGGGATCATGCGCGGTTGTGCCATCGGCATGGAAGGTCAGAGAGAGGTCATCCGCGCATAAGCGCAACGCGCGCGCGCCCAGTCGCGCCGTGGTTGCGAGGAAGGGCAGCAGCAGCCCCGGAACCGCGACCTCGCCCAATGCGTGCACAGTCTGGCCGCTGATTACGGGCAATCTGGCATGATCAACCAGCGCTGTGCCCAGATGCACCGGGCAGAGCGGCGCGGGGTGCCTGGCCCCGATCGCGCGCGGGCGCATCGCATCCAGGCGCAGGCGGTTCAGCACCATCTCGCATCCCGGCAGCCCGCGCGCGGCCAGCCATTGCGCTGCATGGCCCGCAGCTTCGGCATGGCCCCAGTCGAACCCGGCCCCCCGCGCGGCTTTCGTGCAGAGCGCCTGGGTTTCCGACAGCGACAGCCGCACGGCCTGAGCGGCCCCCGCAATGGGCGAGGCGCCGAGGCGCGTGGGATCATGCGCCTGCTGCGTCATGCATCCGGTCCCAGCTCATCAGGATAGGGGGCGCCCTGGAACAGGCTGATGCGCACCCAGCGATCCGAGCGCGGATCAAAGCGCGTGGCGCCGAAAAACGCCAGTTTGCAGCGCAGGATATCGATGGGCAGCATCTCGGCGCCGATCAGATTGTCGCGGATTTCCGCGAAAGGGTGACGCGCTGTGATCTGCGCACGCCGGACCGCCGGGCGGTGCTCGGGCTTGGCCAGCATCAGATGCGCAAGCGGCAGATCATCAGGCTGGTCCTGCAGCGCCTGCCAGAGGGCGGCGGCCTGTCGTCCAGTGTCGAGCGGCCATTCGCGCTCAGTGCCGGGGTCTTCATGGCGCGCGCCCAGACGCGGCTCCAGCTTGTCCTCAGAGACATACCAGAAGCGGGCGCATCGGGCAGGCGCAGTGTAATCGACCCCCAGCGCCCAGTCGTAATGCGCCCGCAATATGGCGCGCAATTCCGCGACCCGCATCGCGCCATCGATGGCGAAGGCCGGGCCCTCATCCGCATCCATGCAATCGCCCAGCCCGTCGATCAGCGCGCCATGCGGCTCCAGCATCGCGGCCAGCAGCGCTTCCTGCCCTTCCAGCGGCAAGGCATCCTGCCCCCAGCGCCACAGATGGTCCCATGGATGCGCGCCGCTCATGTCCCAGCCCTGCGCGACATGGGTCATAATGCGGGCGAGCGCGTCGCGCAGATCAGCCAGCTTTGCGCGCTGGATGTCATGGGCGCTGCTCCAGAGTTCGGCATTTTCGCGCGCGGCGTCCAGCGCGGCCAGAAAACCGGCCAGTGCATCCGACCCGACACTAGTTTGCGCGCGCACCCTTGCGAGGGCCTCTTCGCGCGCGCGCATCCAGTTGTTCAGAAGCACCGGATGGCGGATCAGGAACGGGGCCATGCCCAGCCCTGTGGAATTTCCCACCCCCAGGCCGCGTTTCAGATCGGGCGCAAGCCGCGTGGCCGCGTCGCCGCCGCGGGCGCGGGCCAGATGCTCGACCAGATCGACGGTGAAAGCGCGGGTCAGCCAGACCGAGAGCATTTCCGCCTGAAATGGCGCGCGGAGTTCCGGGCGCTGTGCGATGGCCGCGCGATCGGCCGCACCGAATTTGCCAGACCCGTAAACCGC
>SKIM01000188.1 GCA_007116445.1 Natronohydrobacter sp. | reverse complement strand
CGGGCGGGCAAGCGGCCGCTGCTCGACACGCGCAGGGCTTTGGGTCCGTCAATTCTGACTGATTTCCCGGCTGTCGCCGAAGCCTGTCAGCGCGCCGGGATCGACCCAGTGACAATGCCCATTCCCGTGGCCGCTGCGGCCCATTATCACATGGGTGGTGTGGCAACAGATGCCGCAGGGCGGGCATCGCTGAAAGGGCTTTGGGTCTGTGGCGAGGCAGCGTCGACAGGGCTGCATGGGGCGAATCGGCTGGCCTCGAACGGGGTGCTGGAAGCTTTGGTGTTCGCCCGTCGTGCTGCCGAAGATATCTCAGCCGGGCTTGATGTGACTGTGGCGGATGAGCTGCATTTGCAGTTTCTGCCGGGCGGTCAGGCGCTGGATCCGCGTGCTGTGCAACAACTGCGCGACCTGATGACCCGCCATGTCGGTGTCCGCCGCACTGGGTCCGGACTGGTACAGGCGATGACGCAGATCCGCGTCTTGCAGGCTGAGCAGGCAGATTGCGCGGATTTCGCCAATATGTGTGCCACTGCGCTTTTGATTGCGACGGCGGCCTTCCAGCGGCAGGAAAGTCGCGGGGCGCATTGGCGCGACGATTTCCCGACCTCCGACCCCGCTTTCGGCCAACGCGCCAGTTTGACACTGGCACAAGCCCAACAGATCACCGAGGAATGCGTATGACTGTCCCATCTTTGCCAGACCTGCTGATCGAGCCATTGATGCGCGCGGCCCTGTTAGAGGATTTGGGGCCTTCTGGGGATGTCACCACGCAGGCCGTGATCGGACCAGAGCTGAGCTATCACGCAAGGCTGAATGCGCGCGATGCGGGCGTGGTCTCGGGGGTGCAACTGGCGGAACTGGCGTTCCGGCTGGTCGATCCGGCCCTGAAGGTCACGACCCTGAAAAGCGATGGTGCCGAGGTGGCTGCGGGTGAAACGGTCATGGTCATCGATGGCAAGGCGGCGTCGATCCTGTCAGCCGAGCGGGTGGCGCTGAATTTCATGGGGCGGCTGTCCGGGATCGCCACGCTGACGGCCGCGTTCGTGGCCGAAACCGCAGGCACGCAAGCGCGTATCACCTGCACCCGCAAGACCACACCGGGGCTGCGTCTGGTCGAGAAACAGGCGGTGCGCCATGGCGGCGGAGCAGCCCATCGCTTTGCCCTGTCGGACGCGATCCTGATCAAGGACAATCACATTGCCGCCGCCGGGGGGATCGCCGAAGTTCTGACCCTGGCACGCGCGAATGCCAGCCATATGCGCCGCATCGAGATCGAGGTGGATACGCTTTCGCAGCTTGATCAGGTGCTGGCAACAGGCGGCGCGGATGTGGTGCTTCTGGATAATATGAGCACGCAGGATTTGCAGACAGCTGTCAGCACGGTCGCCGGGCGGTTGGTCACGGAAGCCTCGGGCAATATGCGGCTTGACCGGATTGCCGAAGTGGCCGCGACGGGCGTCGATTACATCTCGGTGGGCGCGCTCACCCATTCGGCGCAGGTGCTCGATCTCGGGCTCGACTTCTGAGCGCCCCACGGCCAGCATGCGCGGGCTCTCGCTGCGCTGTGACTTGAGCGGCTGCGCGCACTGCGCTACGGGTCATGGGATGTTTGAGTGGCGGAACTTCCTTTTTCTGTCTGGCCTCTGCCTTCTGGCACAGCCTGCCCATGCGCATCCGCATATTTTTGTCGATGTCGAGCTGGAAGTCGTCTTTGATGAGGCAGGCATTCCCGAAGGGCTCTGGATCAGTTGGACCTATGATCCGTTCTTCTCGATGCTTCTGGTGTCGGATATGGGGTTGGACCCCGATTTCACGGGCACGATCAGCGAAGACGAACGAGAGGCATTGGACGGGTTCGACATGCAATGGACTGTCGAGGTCTATCATGGCGATACGCATGCCACACAGGATGGGGAACCGCTGGCGCTGAGCAGCCCCATCACATGGGAGTCCGATTACCGCGATGGGCAATTGCGCTCGCGTCACCTGCGCCATTTACTCGACCGCCCTGACCCGGATCGCGAATGGATGGTCGGTGTCTATGATCCGACCTATTATACCAGTTATGGATTGGTGGGCACGCCGCGCGCCATCGGTCGCGAGGATTGCAGCTTGCGCATTTTCGAGCCTGATTGGGACGCGGCTTCAGCGCAACTGGAGGCAGCATTGGACGAAATTCTGGGCGCAGGTGGGGATATCGAGGCAGAATTTCCGATGGTCGGGGCGTTGTTTTCCGAGGAAGTCAGGATCCGATGCGGCGCGCGGTAATCTCTGCAGCGCTGCTGCTCGGGGTTGTGGGGCTGGTGTGGTGGGCCTTGGGCGGGCTGGACCGCGTGGCGCAATTTGCACAAGAGGCGCAGCGCAGTTTCCAGACGCATCTGGCGCAGGGGCTGCGCAGTCTGCGCGCAGGCGAGCCCGGCGCATTGCTGGCCCTCTGGGTATTGAGTTTCGCCTATGGGTTTGCCCATGCTGTGGGTCCCGGCCATGGCAAATTCCTGCTGGGCGCTTACGGGGCCGGGACACAGGTGCCTTTGCGCCGCATGGCGGGTCTGGGGCTGCTGTCCTCGTTGGCGCAGGGGCTGACAGCCGTGCTTCTGGTCTATGCCGGCGTTCTGATCTTCAATGCCTCGCGCGAAACTCTGCAACTGGCAGGCGATGTCTGGCTGGAACGGGCGAGCCTGATGGCGATCGCGCTGATCGGCCTGTGGCTGGTGATGCGCGCGACGCGCAAGGGACTGCGCCAGGTTCACGCGCTGCCCGCCACCATGGCGGTGCCGCCTCATGCGCAGGTCGACCACCATTGCGAAAGTTGCGGCCATCGCCATGGCCCCAGCATGGAGGAGGCCGCTGCAATCACTGGCTGGCGTGATACGGCCATGCTGATCGGCGCAATTGCGATCCGCCCCTGCACAGGCGCGCTGTTCGTCCTGATCCTGACCTGGCGCATGGGGCTGGTCTGGGAAGGGATCGCTGCTGTGATGATCATGGCGCTGGGCACAGCCTCGGTGACGGTCGCTGTCGCGGCAACTGCGGTTCTGGCGCGCGAAGGGGCGATTGACTGGGCCGGGCGGCTGGGGCAGGCCCGCTATCTTGGTCCAGTGATCGAGGGGCTGGCGGGGCTCTTCATCCTTCTTGTTGCGTTGAACATGTTAAAAATCTTCTGAGCTGTCTTGTCGCTTTCCGCGCGGCCCGATAACCGTGGCGTATGACACTCGCCCCGCCCCGCTTTCACGCCAATCTGCGCATGGTTCTTAGCCTGGGTCTGCCGCTTGCAGGCAGCCATCTGGCGCAGTTCATGCTGACTGTGACCGACACGATCATGTTGGGCTGGTATGGGGTTGCCGATCTGGCCGCGGGGGTGCTGGGGGCCGCACTATTCTTCGCAGTGTTCACTTTCGGGGCCGGCTTTGCCAATGCCGTGATGCCGATGGTCGCGACTTCCGCAGCATCGGGGCATGATACAGAGGTGCGCCGCGCGACCCGGATGGGGTTGTGGCTGTCCATCGTTTTCGGAATTGCCGCATTGCCGCTGTTCTGGTTCTCGGGAACAGTGTTGTCATGGCTCGGCCAGCCTGCTGATGTGGTGCCGCTGGCTGAAGCCTATATGCGGATCCTCGGCTTCTCGCTGGTGCCTGCGCTCTGTGTGATGGTGCTCAAGAACTATCTTGCCGCCCTCGGGCGCACGCAGGTTGCGCTCTGGGTCACAGTCGGCGCCGTGGGGCTGAATATCATCGCCAATTGGGTTTTCATCTTCGGCAATCTGGGCGTGCCTGAACTGGGCGTGCGCGGCGCGGCGATCGCGACGATCATTGTCAATCTGGCGAGCGTGGGGATATTGGCCGCCTATTGCGCGCTTTTGCCTGCGCTGCGCCGCTACACGCTGTTTCAACGCTTCTGGCGCGCGGATTGGCAGGCGATGGGGCAGGTCTGGCGGCTGGGCTGGCCGATTGGTGTGGCGCTGGTGTCGGAATCGGCACTGTTTTCGGCAGCCGCGCTGATGATGGGCTGGATCGGCACGCTGGAACTGGCCGCCCATGGCATCGCGCTCGAAATCACGGCGGCACTGTTCATGGTGCATCTGGGCTTTTCCAACGCGGCCACTGTGCTTGTCGGGCGCGCGCGCGGGCAGCGCGATCAGCAGGCGCTGCGAGAGGGCGCGCAGGTGGCCCTGCTGGTCTCGATCCTCTTTGCCAGTGCGACGATGCTGCTCTATATCACGGCAGGTCCGTTCCTTGTGGGTCTGTTCCTGTCCCCGGATGAGCCCGCGCGTGCCGCGATCATCGCCATTGGCGCGTCCTTCCTCATCGTCGCGGCTCTGTTTCAACTGGCCGATGGCGCGCAGGTCATGGCGATGGGGCTGCTCCGGGGCGTACAGGACACGCGCGGCCCGATGCTGATTGCCGCCTTCAGCTATTGGGCTGTGGGGCTGCCTGTCAGCTATCTGCTGGGCTTCCGCTTCGGCTTTGGCGGCGAAGGGATCTGGGCTGGACTGGTCGTCGGACTGACCATTGCGGCTGTGCTGTTGATGCTGCGCTTCTGGCGCGGTCCCGGGCGTGTCGATGCCCGCCCCTGGGAGGCGTGAGCGATGGATCTTCGGGCAATTCTGATGGGCCTTGCCTTTGCCTTCATGTGGTCCTCGGCCTTTGCTTCGGCGCGGATTATCGTTGCAGATGCGCCCCCGCTTCATGCTCTGAGCCTGCGTTTTCTGATCTCGGGTCTGATCGGGATCGCGATTGCCCTGGCACTCGGGCAAAGCTGGAAATTGACGCGTGGACAATGGCGGGCCGTGGTGGTGTTCGGGATCATGCAGAACGCGCTCTATCTGGGGCTTTATTTCGTGGCGATGCAGACAGTCGAGGCGTCGCTCGCGGCCATCATCGCGTCGACCATGCCGCTTCTGGTCGCGCTTTTCAGCTGGCTGATCCTGCGCGAGCCGTTGCGCCCCATGGCGATAGTGGGTCTGGTTGCGGGCTTTGCCGGGGTTGGCCTGATCATGGGGGCGCGGATGACAGGCGGGGTCGATCTTTGGGGCGTGGCTTTATGTGTTCTGGGGGTGATTGCGCTGACAGTGGCGACATTGTCGGTGCGCGTGGCCTCGGGGGCCGGGGGCAATCTGATGATGATCGTGGGGCTGCAGATGCTGGTTGGATCGGCCGTCCTGCTGGGGCCGGCGCTGCTGCTGGAAGTGCCAGAGGTGAACTGGACCTGGCAGCTTTTGGCCGCGTTTTCCTATACAGTTCTGGTGCCGGGTCTGGCCGCGACCTGGGTCTGGTTTCTGCTGGTGGGGCGGATCGGAGCGGTGAAGGCCGCAACTTTCCATTTTCTCAACCCATTTTTCGGGGTGGCAGTGGCGGCGGTCCTGCTCGGCGAGCGGTTGGGGGTGTTTGATGTGCTCGGCGTGGTGGTGATCATGGCGGGGATCTTGGCGGTGCAGCGGGCGCGATTG
>SKIM01000230.1 GCA_007116445.1 Natronohydrobacter sp. | reverse complement strand
CGCCCTTGTCGGTCACGATCAGCGGGTTGATCTCGACCATCTCGGCATCGCGCTCGACAAAGAGCTTGTAGAGCTTGTTGACCAGATCGACGCATTGCTTGACCTGCTTGCCTTCCAGTCCCAGCGCGAAAGCGACGCGGCGGCCGTGGAAGCCCTGAATGCCCGAAGCCGGGTCGATGCTGAAGGACAGGATCTTCTCGGGCGTCGACGCCGCGACTTCCTCGATATCCATGCCGCCTTCGGTCGAGACGACGAAACTGATGCGCGAGGATACACGATCCACCAGAAGCGCCAGATACAATTCGCGCTCGATATCCGAGCCATCCTCGATATAGACGCGGCCGACCTGCTTGCCGGCCGGGCCGGTCTGATGCGTGACCAGCGTGCGGCCCAGCATGGCTTTGGCGTGCTCTTCGGCCTCGGCCACGGATTTTGCCAGACGCACACCGCCCTTCTCACCCGCTGAGGCTTCCTTGAAGCTGCCCTTGCCACGACCACCTGCATGGATCTGTGCCTTGACCACCCAAAGCGGGCCATCCAGTTCGCTTGCCGCAGATTTCGCTTCTTCCGCCTTGAAAACGATGCGACCGTCCGAAACGGGCACCCCGTAAGAGCGCAGAAGCCCCTTGGCCTGGTATTCGTGAATATTCATGGATCTGTCCCATTGCTGCCGTGGTCTTTGCCCGTGCATGGCAGAAACAGGACGAAAAACAACGTCTATCTGCCGATTTTTTGCGCGATGAGCGAAAAAATGACTCTATGTGATCACAGTCTCAAAATGTGTGATCACAAATTTTTTCCACCATGCTGCACTGTTGCGAATGTGATCGCAAACATGGGTTTGTAACAGAAAAGGCCGCGCAACGACGCGCGGCCTGACAGATTTATGACACGCGGCGGGCTCAGGCCAGCGAGGAATCGATGCCCTTGCAGGCTTCGACCAGACCGCGGACAGCCTCCACCGACTTGTCGAACATCGCCTGTTCGTCCTTGGTCATCTTGATATCGACCACCTTTTCGATCCCGTTCGCACCGATGATCGTGGGCACGCCGACATACATGCCCTTCAGCCCGAATTCACCGTCGCAATAGGCCGCGCAAGGCAGCAGGCGGCGCTGGTCCTTGAGATAGGCTTCCGCCATCTCGATGGCGCTGGTCGCTGGCGCATAGAAAGCCGAGCCGGTCTTCAACAGGCCCACGATTTCCGCGCCGCCGTCACGGGTGCGTTGCACGATGGCGTCGAGCTTGTCCTTGCTGGTCCAGCCCATCTCGATCAGATCGGGCAGCGGGATGCCGGCCACGGTCGAATAACGCACCAGCGGCACCATCGTATCGCCATGCCCACCCAGCACGAAAGCAGTGACATCGCGCATTGAGACGTTGAATTCCAGTGACAGGAAATGGCGGAAGCGCGCGGAATCGAGCACGCCTGCCATGCCGACCACCTTGTTATGCGGCAGGCCGGAAAATTCGCGCAGCGCCCAGACCATCGCATCGAGCGGGTTGGTGATGCAGATCACGAAAGCATCAGGCGCATGGGCGGCAATGCCCTCGCCCACGGCTTTCATGACCTTGAGGTTGATGCCCAGCAGATCATCGCGGCTCATCCCCGGCTTGCGCGGCACGCCAGCGGTCACGATGCAGACATCGGCGCCCGCGATATCGGCATAGTCATTGGTGCCTTTGAAGCGACCGTCAAAGCCCTCGGACGGGCCGGATTCGGCGATATCGAGCGCCTTGCCCTGCGGGGTGCCTTCGGCAATGTCGAACAAAATAACGTCGCCGAGTTCCTTGATCGCAGCAAGATGAGCGAGCGTGCCGCCAATCTGTCCTGCGCCGATCAGTGCAATTCTGGGTCTGGCCATCAGTGATCTCCGGATCTTATTGTTGTGACGCACTCGTGCCTAGAGCCTTCATCCCGGCGACGCAAGGAAAAGCACGCGCCGGGCCGCGCAGGCAGGCCGATGATTGCGCCCCCATCTTGTGCCGCTTCGTTTTCGGCTTGACCTTGGCACATGCTTTGGCGCAGGTGCGCGCTCATGGCACAGGCTCAACTCGATATCTCTCTCGCGGCCCTCAAGGCCAATTGGCGCGCACTCGATTCGCGGTCTTCTGCGGCCGTGCAGACAGGCGCGACGGTCAAGGCCAATGGTTACGGTCTGGGCGCGGGTCATGTTGCGCATGCGCTGGCTTCGGCTGGCGCGCGGCGGTTTTTCGTGGCCATGGCCGAAGAAGGCACGGCCGTGCGGGCCGCGATTGGCCCGGACCTGCCGATCCATGTCTATGGCGGCCATATGGAAGGCGATGCGCGGCTGATCTCGGAAGCCAAGCTCGTCCCGATGCTCAATTCCGCCGAACAACTTGCCCGCCATTTCGAAGCGCTGCCGGGTCATCCCTTCGGCATCCAGCTGGACACTGGCATGAACCGTCTGGGCATGGAGCCTGCCGAATGGGAGGCCGTGGCCGCGATCGCGCTGGGGCAAGGGCCAAAGCTGATCATGTCGCATCTCGCCTGTGCCGACGAACCGCAGCATCCCATGAACGCGCAGCAACTTGCCGAATTCAAGGCCCTGACCGATGGCGCGGGCGTGCCGCGCTCGCTGGCGGCCACGGGGGGCGTGCTTCTGGGGCGCGACTATCATTTCGACACCACCCGCCCCGGCATCGGGCTTTATGGTGGCCAGCCTTTCGCAGGGGCGCAGCCTGTCGTGCGCCTGTCGATCCCGGTGATCCAGATCCGCGATGTCATGGCGGGCGAAACTGTCGGCTATGGCAACAGTTTCACCGCCACGCGCGACATGCGGCTGGCGACGATTTCGGCGGGCTATGCCGATGGCATCCAGCGCGCGCTGTCGGGCCGCGCGACGCTCTGGGCGGGCGATGTGCCCTGCCCGCTGGTCGGGCGTGTGTCGATGGATCTGCTGACCATCGATGTCAGCGCTGTCGAAGGGGAGCCGGAGCGTCTGGACCTGCTCGGGCCGCATCAGGGGGTCGATGATCTGGCCGATGTCATCGGCACGATCGGCTATGAGATCCTGACCGGCCTCGGCCATCGCTACGCGCGGCGCTACGCCTGAGCACAGGCGCCGCGCGCGCGTTTCAGACCGAATAGCGCTCGACGGACATCGAATCCTGACGCAGCCGGGTTTCAAAAGCCAGCGAGATATGGCTTTTCAGCGCCTCATAGGCGCGGTCGCAATCCCCTGCGGCAATCGCTTCGACAATCTTGCTGTGTTCTTCAAGTGTCTGCTGCCCACGCCCTTCAAAGGACAGCGAGGTGGTCGCCAGAAGCGCCATCGAGCGATGCACAAGGTCAAGCTGCTGTACCAGATAGCGGTTATGCGAGGCCAGATGGATCTGCTTGTGAAAGCGCTTGTTCGCCCGGCTGAGCGCATGAGGATCGTCGATCAGCTTGCGATCTTCCTCGATCATGCCGCGCAACAGCCGGATTTCCTCGGTCGTGGCATGGCGCGCGGCCAGCCGTGCCGCCAGCCCTTCCAGCTCCGAGCGCACGATATAGAGTTCGGCGAGCTGGTTGTGATCGAGCGAGGCGACAATGAGCGAGCGCCCGTCCCGCGTCAGCAGGCTTTGGGTTTCCAGCCGCTGCAGCGCTTCGCGGATCGGTGTGCGCGACACGCCAAAGCGCTCGGCAAGTTCCGATTCCACCAGCCGGTCGCCGGGCTTGTATATGCCCACATCAATCGCTTCGAGGATCAGCGTATAAGCATCTTTTACAGGCTTGGCGTCAGTCATTTCAGTCTCGCATACAATTGCACACAGAAAAGCCGGGTTTACGGGGTTTGGCAACCCCCCCGCGCGCTTGCGCTCGGGCCTTGTGACGCTAGAATGCAAGATATGCCAGCCGAATTTTTCCACAACACGCGCGCCTGGGTCTTTGACCTCGACAACACGCTCTACCCCCCGGAAATGCGCCTGTTCGACCAGATCGAGACGCGGATGGTGGCCTATGTCATGGCCGCGCTTCATGTCGATCAGGCCGAGGCGAACCGGCTGCGCAAGCTTTACTGGGCCGAATATGGCACGACGCTCGCGGGGTTGATGGCGCTGCATGACATCGACCCCGAGCCCTATCTGATCGATGTGCATGATATTGATTTCACAGTGTTATCGCCGGACCCAGACCTGCGTGACCGGATCGCGGCGCTGCCGGGGCGGCGGATCGTCTATACCAACGGCTCCGCGCCCTATGCCGCCCGCGTGCTTGAAGCGCGTGGGCTGAGCGGTCTGTTCGACGCGATCTATGGGGTGGAGCATGCCGATTATCGCCCCAAGCCCGAAGCCGCCGCTTTCGCCCGCATTTTCGCGCGTGACGGGCTGGACCCGAGCGGGGCGGCGATGTTCGAGGATGACCCGCGCAATCTGTCAGTGCCGCATGATCTGGGCATGCGCACCGTCCATGTCGCGCCCGAACGGCTGGAGGCCGCGCATATCCACCACCACACGGATGATCTGGCGGGCTTTCTGTCGCAGCTTTTGCGCTGATCTCAGCGCAGGGCGCGCAGGACTTCGGGCAAGGTTTCGCCAAAACTCGCAAGCTCCGACGCGGGGCCGCAACTGACGCGGATGCAGCGGTCATTCGGGGCGACAAAGGGCATGCGCACGAAAATATCACGCTCCATCAGCCCCTTGACCACTGCGCGCGCGAAATCCCCGTCGCGCCCGCAATCAATCGTGACGAAATTCGTGGCCGATGGCAGCGCATGCAGCCCGTTCTCGGCGGCAATATCGGACAGAGTGCGGCGCGCTGCAGCGACTTCGGTCTGAACATGCGCGAGCCAGTCCTGATCGTGCAGCGCAGCCAGCGCGCCTGCCTGCGCGATGCGGCCCATGCCGAAATGATTGCGGATACGTTCGAACATCGCGATCAGCGGGGCCGCGCCAATCGCATAGCCCACCCGCAACCCGGCGAGCCCGTAGAGTTTGGAAAAGGTCCGCATGCGGATCACGCGCGGGTTGCTTGTGTCAATCGCCGGTGCCGTGCCGTCGGGGGCGGCGTCGATATAGGCCTCATCGAGCACCATCAGCGTGCCCTCGGGCACAGCCTCGATCATGCGCGCCACGATCCGCGCCGGGTGCCAGCTGCCCATCGGATTGTCGGGATTGCAGAAATAGAGAAGCTTCGCCTGCACATCCTCGGCCCGTTCGAGGAGCGCTGCGGGGTCTTCGGCCTCATAGCGGTAAGGCACCTTGTGCAGCACCCCGCCGAAGCCGGTCACATGATAATTGAAGGTCGGATAGGCCCCGTCCGAGGTCACGACCGGATCGCCGGGGCTGATCAGAAGCCGCACAAGCATCCCCAAAAGCCCGTCAATCCCTTCGCCCACGATGATATTTTCCGGCGCGATCCCGTGATGGGCCGCGAGGGCCGCGCGCAGATCATGGCTTTCGCTGTCGCCATACATCCAGACCTCGGCGGCCACGGCCTGCAT
>SKIM01000238.1 GCA_007116445.1 Natronohydrobacter sp. | reverse complement strand
TTGGGATTGGCCAGGATGACCGTGACGCCTGCCAAGAAGCCCGCGCCCGCGCCGGGGCGCGTAAGGCGGCTATCCTCGGACAGTCGCGCGGTCGCGTGGCGGATCAGTTGCACGCCCATGATCACGAACATCCCCATCGCGACCCATTTCAGCGCCTCCAGCAGATCGCCATAGATCGACAGGATCCAGGACAGCCCGAAAATCGCGGCGAGCGGCCAGATCATGTCGCCCAGCGCGACACCGACCGCCACAGGCGCGGCAGAGGCGAAACCGCCCGACATCGCCCGCGCGATGACCGCCAGCCAGACCGGGCCGGGGGTCAGGAACAGGATCAGGATCGCGCCTGCGTAGAATGTGAGCTCCAGCGCGGTGATGGTCATGAAGGGGCCGGCAGTGTCAGGCTGCCATCTTTCGCCAAGGGCCAGAACGGATTATGCGCCACTTCCCAGACATGGCCATCAGGATCAGTGAAATAGCCCGAATAGCCGCCCCAGAAAACCGCCTCAGGGGATTTGAGCGGCACAGCACCAGCGGCCAGCGCCTCGGCGAAAGCGGCGTCCACATCGGCGCGGCTGTCGAAATTCTGGCAGAGCGTCACCGCGCCGGTGCCAAGATACGCGCCTTCGCGGCCCTGGTCCTTCGCCAGTTCCGTGCGCCCGAAGAGCATCAGCGCCTGACCCTGCAGCTGGAAACAGGCCATGCCTTCGACCTCCTCGGCGGGCACCCAGCCGAGGCCCTTGTAAAAGGTTTTGGCGCGGTCAAGATCATCGACGCCGAGCGTGATGAGGGTGATACGCTGGCGTGGATAACTCATGGAAAATTCTCCTCTAGAATGGAATGCCCGTCGCGCTCTGAGACAGTGAAATGCTGCGCGCGGGGGCCCAGATCCGCGAAAAGTTCAGCCCCGGTGCCGGTCAGAAAAGCCTGCGCGCCAAGATCGCAAAGCGCGTCATAAAGCGCCGCGCGGCGGCCCGCGTCAAGATGGGCTGCGACTTCATCCAGAAGCAGGATCGGCGCGTGCCCGTCGCGGAGCTTCAGCGCGCGGGCATTGGCGAGCAGAATGGAAATCAGCATCGCCTTCTGCTCGCCTGTTGAACATTGCGCTGCTGCCATCCCCTTGGCCGCCCAGATTGCACTCAGATCGGCACGGTGCGGCCCGGTCAGGCTGCGTCCGGCGGCCATGTCGCGCCTGCGTCCTTCGGCGAGCGCGGTCGCGAGATCATCGGCCAGACGCGGGGCGGTGCAATCGAGCGCAAGATCGGCCTGCGGGAACGGTCCGTCGGCGATGCCATGGCGCGTGAGTTCGGCCAGAGCATGGTGACGATTGGCACTGATCTCGGCCCCCGCCTGCGCCATCTGCGCCTCAATCGCCGCATACCAACCCGCATCGCTGACCTGATCGCGCAACAGCCGGTTGCGCTCGCGCATGGCTTTCTCATAGGCGAGGGTCTGCGCGGCGTGACCAGGCCGGAAACTGAGCACGATCCGGTCGAGATAGCGCCGCCGCCCCTCCGGCGCCTCGATCCAGAGCCGGTCCATCGCAGGCGTCAGCCAAAGCATCGCCGCGATCTCGCCCAGCACTGTCTGCGGCGCGGCCTTGTCATCGATACGCAGCTGGCGCGGTTGGCCGGGTTCTGCCCAGGTCTCGATCTGGCGCAGGCCGTCGGGGCGGATCATCTCGGCGCGCAGTTTCCAGCCGACGCCTTGGGGCTTGCGCCCGATCTCCTCGGGCGCGGCGCGGCGCAAACCGCGCCCCGGCGAGAGGAGTGAGATCGCCTCAAGGATATTGGTCTTGCCGGCCCCGTTCAGCCCCGACAGCGCCACGGGTCGCCCGTCACAATCAAGCCGCGTGCGCTGATGCGAGCGGAAATGCGACAGGACAAGCGAGACGAGATGAACCGACATGCCCGCAGCGGTAGTGCCTTTTACGCGGAGTTTCCAGCCGCAAAACCTGCTGGCGTCAGACGCGCATCGGCATCACAACATAGACCGCGCTCATATCGTTGCCTTCGCGCATCAGTGTCGGATCGCCCGAGGAGTTGAACAGGAAAACCGCGTTTTCGCGGTCCACCTGACTGGCAATTTCCAGCAGGTATTTGGCGTTGAACCCGATCTCCAGCCGCTCATCGGCATAGGCCACGATCAGTTCCTCCTCAGCCGCGCCAGAATCTGGCGCATTGACCGACAGCACCAGCTTGTCGTCTTCGATGATCAGTTTGACCGCGCGGGACCGTTCTGAAGACACTGTGGCCACCCGGTCGACAGCCTTGGCGAAATCGCCTGCATCCACTTCCAGCCGCTTGGTGTTCTGGCTGGGGATGACGCGGGTGTAATCCGGGAATGTGCCGTCAATCACCTTCGAGGTCAGGCTGATATCGGGTGTGGCAAAGCGCACTTTTGTCTCTGAGACGGAAACAGCGATTTCCATGTCATCATCATCGAGGAGCTTGCGCAATTCGCCCACAGTCTTGCGCGGCACGATCACCCCGGCCATCTGCTCGGCCCCCTCGGGCAAGGGCGCGTCGATCCGTGCCAGCCGGTGCCCATCGGTCGCGACACAGCGCAATACGCGCCCGCCCTCGCCATCAGTGACATGCATATAGACGCCATTGAGATAATAGCGCGTCTCTTCCGTGGAAATCGCGAATTTCGCCTTGTCGAAGAGCCGCCGCAGCACTTTTGCAGGGGCTTTGAAATTGGCGCTGTATTCGGTCGACGCCATCACCGGAAAATCTTCTTTCGGCAGGGTCGCAAGCGAGAACACAGACCGCCCGGCAGAAACCTGCAACCGGCCGGTGCGCGCGTCATTGCTCAGCTCGACCAGCGCGCCATCGGGCAGTTTGCGCACGATCTCATGCAACAGCACCGCGGAAACGGTCGTTGCCCCCGCAACTTCGACCATCGCAGGCGCGCGGTCGATCACTTCGATATCGAGATCGGTGGCCCGCAGCCGGACATTGCCTTCATCGGCCTCGATCAGCACATTGGCCAGGATCGGGATCGTGTTGCGGCGTTCGACAACGGATTGCGCTTGTGACACGGCCTTGAGCAAAACGGCGCGTTCAATACTGATCTTCATGCCCCTGATCCCACTTTTTGACCCGCAGAAACCGCCCTGCCGGGGGCGCGAGACTAGTCAAATTTCAGCGGGCCACAAGGGCTTTCTGAAGGTTTGCAAGGCGTTTTCAGCTTTCCAGAAGCCGCCGCAACAATTCGATATCCTCATTGAGTTGGCTGTCGGTGCTGCGCATCTCTTCAACCTTGCGCACCCCGTGCAGAATCGTGGTGTGATCCCGGCCACCAAAGCGCCGCCCGATTTCCGGCAGGGAGCGTGAGGTCAGTTCCTTGGACAGATACATCGCGATCTGGCGCGGGCGCGCGATGGTGCGCGTGCGCTTGGGGCCAAGCATATCCGACAGGCGCAGGTTGAAATGTTCGGCAACCTTGCGCTGGATTTCCTCGACCGTCACCCGCCGCTCGGAGCTGCGCAGAATGTCCGACAGACAATCCTGCACCATATCCATTGTCACTTCCTGTCCGATCAGGCTGGAGAAAGCGAACAACCGTTGCAGCGCCCCTTCGAGCACGCGGACATTGTTACTGATCCGATGGGCGAGGAACTCGAAAATCCCGTCCGAGATTTTCACCGCGCCATAGCTCTGCGCAAAATGCGCGGCCTTGCGCTGCAGGATGCCCAGACGCAATTCGTAATTGGTCGGGTGCAGGTCAACCACCAGGCCGCATTGCATCCGCGAGGAAATCCGCGCTTCCAGATCCTTGATCTCGCCCGGCGCGCGATCTGCCGACATGACAATCTGCTTGTTCTGATCGACCAGCGCGTTGAAGGTGTGGAAAAACTCTTCCTGTGTGCTTTCCTTGCCCGCGATGAATTGCACATCATCGACCATCAGCACATCGACCGAACGGAAGATATTCTTGAAATCCATGATCTCGCGGTCGCGCAGGGCCTGCACGAAGCGATACATGAATTTTTCGGCTGAAAGATAGAGAACCTGAAGATCGGGGCGCTTCTCGGTCAACTCCCAGGCGATGGCCTGCATCAGGTGGGTCTTGCCAAGGCCCACGCCGCCATAGAGGAACAGCGGATTGAAGGTCACCGGTCCCCCTGTCGCCACCCGACGCGCGGCCGCATGGGCAAGTTCATTGGGTTTTCCGACCACGAAATTGTCGAAAGTCAGTTTCTGATCCAGCACGACGCCTTGCAACACGTCTTCGCCCATCGCGGTGGCTGGTGCGGGGCTTTCAGCGAGCGGGGTCACACTTTTCGTAGGGGTCGCGGCGACGGTGCTGACCACGAAATCCAGCCGCGTGACATCGCGCCCTTCCTTGCGGATCAGGGTCAGGATCTGGTCGTGATAGTTGCGTTTGACCCAATCACCGACGAATCGCGAGGGCGCACGAAATCGCACGACACCGTCGTTGATCTCGAGGCATTCGAGCGGTTCTATCCAATTCTTGTGATTGCTCTCACCAACCTCACGCCGCAATTCATCAGAAATACCTGCCCAGCCTATCGCCACATCTTCCCCCGCTCTTGCTCTTCTTCAGACACACGGCGCCGTCACAATGAAGCTCACGAAACACAGGCTCATGCGGTCGCGCATACGACCACCTGACCCGGTTCTGATCCGCTCATTGCTCTGATCAGTCTATCGCTCTGGTCACAACGCCCTGCCGCGCGTCAACATACGCACCCATACTCACACCTAGCGACATCCGATTTCTTGCTGCGCCCGAACACTCTGTCAGGCGGCAACAACGCAGGCCCCCCAAGGACTGTCCGAGTCGCATCAAGACATTAACAACGTCCGAAGTTTCACCGCAACACAACATCAGACTTGACTGACATCGGACCTCCAAAGAATCGCCACCTGTTGCATCCAGAGGCATCACCACAACGCAAAATGGCGCCCTAGGGCGCCATTTTTCGTTTATTAACAATAGATTGTCAGGCGTTCAGCAACTTGACCCGCGCCGACAGACGCGACATCTTGCGTGCCACCGTGTTCTTGTGCATCACACCTTTGGTGACACCGCGTGCCAGTTCGGGCTGCACTTGACGCAGCGCTTCCTTGGCCTGCGCAGCGTCACCGGAGGCAATCGCCTCCTCGACTTTGCGCAGGAAAGTGCGGATGCGCGAGCGGCGTGCCTTGTTGACATCGGTGCGACGCTCGACCTGGCGGGCGCGTTTCTTGGACTGGGGCGTATTGGCCATGGGCTTTGTCTTTCGATTTCGTTTCAACCTGATCGCGCAACGACCCTGCACTGACCGGATCGGTCAGGTTCGACAAATGCCTTAAGCGGGCCCACGCGCATGTGTGGCGGCGTATACGCCAGCCGGCGACAAAAGAAAAGCGCGAAAACGCGCCGTGTTTAACTGTCGCGGAACTGTGGCTGGCGCTTCTCCAGAAAGGCCGACATGCCTTCTTTCTGATCCTCGGACGCAAAGAGCATGTG
>SKIM01000142.1 GCA_007116445.1 Natronohydrobacter sp. | reverse complement strand
ATGAATCTGCGCCATCTTCTCAGTCATTTCCCCGCCGGACAGCTGCTCTCCGTGCGCCCCAGTTCGCAGCATCCCGAATGGGGCGGCCCGGCGGCGATCCTCAATATCGGCATGAATGACGAAAAACACGCCGAAATCTCTGCAAAATATGGCGAGGCTGCCGCCACCGCGCTCTATCTGCGTTTCGTGCAATCCTATAGCGAACATGTCGCGCATCTCGACCCCGATATGTTCGCTTTCGACACCCCGTCCCTGTCTGCGCTGCAGGCTGCTTTGCGCGATTATGAGACGGAAGTGGAAGAGCCGTTTCCGCAATCCCCCGCCCAACAGCTTGCCGATGTCTTGCGGTCAATGGCGCGGGCCTGGGAAGGCACATCGGCGCGGTTGCTGCGGCAGGTCAAAGGGGCGCCGGTTGATGCTGGTCTGGGGCTTGTGGTGCAGGCCATGGCAGGTGGCGTCGGTGCGGGCGTCAGTGGCGCGGGGCTGATCCGCTTCATCGATGCCGAGACCGGCGCGCCCAAGGTGGAGGGACGTTTCAAGTCGCGCGGTGTCGATGGTCTGGAGGCGATGAGCGGGGGCGAGGATGTGCTCTACCTGACGAAAGACCCGCGCGGTCCGTCGCTCGAAGACTGCTGCCCCGAGGCCTTTCGCGACCTGCTGCGCCATGGCGCCTATGCGCGCCAGCGGTTGCGCGAGGAGATGGAAATCGAGTTCACGCTCGACGACGGCAAGCTCTGGGTGCTCGACGCTGTCACTGTGCCGCGCTCGTCGCGTGCTGCGGTCCGGGTGGCGGTCGATCTGGCCAATGACAATATCATCGAACGCGACGAGGCGCTGATGCGCATCGCGCCCAAGGCGCTGAGCGAGCTGTTGCACCGTCAGGTTGACCCACGCGCGCGGCCGGAAGTCTTCGTGCGCGGCATCGCCGCCAGTCCCGGCGCGGCCATCGGGCGGATCGTGTTTTCCTCGACCGCTGCGCAGGCCTGCGGGGCGCGCGATGAACCCTGTATCCTGGTGCGGCGTGAAACCACGCCCGAAGATATTCGCGGGATGCATTCTGCGCAGGCTGTGCTGACCGAACGCGGCGGCATGACCAGCCACGCCGCTGTGATCGGGCGCGGTCTGGGCGTGCCCTGCATCGTGGGCGCGTCGGGAATGCAGATCGACGAGCGGCGCAAGACATTGCGCGCAGGCGGGCATGAGCTGAAAGAAGGCGATATGCTCACTGTGGACGGGACCAAAGGCGAAGTGCTGCTGGGCGAAGTGGCGCTGCAGGAGCCCGCGCTGGACGAGCGCTTCACGACCCTGCTGGAATGGGCCGATGCGCGGCGCGATATCGGCGTGCGGGCCAATGCCGACACGCCCGTTGACGCGCGGCTGGCGCGCAGCTTTCAGGCGCAGGGGATCGGGCTGTGCCGCACGGAGCATATGTTCTTTGAGGATGACCGCCTGACGCTCATGCGCGAGATGATCTTCGCGGACAGCTCGTCGGACCGGTCCGATGCGCTCGACCGTCTGCTTCCGATGCAACGCGCTGATTTTATGGAGCTCTTTGAGATCATGGAAGGCCAGCCCGTCTGCATCCGGCTGTTCGATCCGCCCTTGCATGAATTCCTGCCCCATTCGCGCGACGGTTTGCGCTTTCTGGCTGATGCGCTGGGCAAGCCCCTGTCGGAGATCACCCGCCGCGCCGAAGCGCTGGCCGAGTTCAACCCGATGCTGGGCATGCGCGGCGTGCGGCTGGGGGTCACGATCCCGGAAATCTACGAGATGCAGGCGCGCGCGATTTTTGAGGCCACGGCAGAGCTTGCGCATCGCAACACGCCTGTCGTGCCAGAAATCATGATCCCGCTGGTTTCGGCCATGCGCGAGGTCGAGCTGATCAAGGCGCGCATCGATGCCGTGGCCGCACAGGTGCGCACGAAGGAAGGCGTGGAGTTTACCTACCGCATCGGCGTCATGGTCGAAACCCCACGCGCCGCGCTGCGCGCCGGTGAAATCGCGCTGCACGCCTCGTTCCTGTCCTTCGGGACCAATGACCTGACGCAGATGACCTATGGCCTGTCGCGCGATGATGCGGGCCGGTTCATGTCGCATTATGTCCAGCAGGGCGTGTTTCCGGAAGATCCGTTTCATTCGCTCGATCTCGATGGGGTGGGCGAATTGCTCGAATTGGGGTCGGCACGCGGTCGAAAGTCACGAAGTGATTTGACATTGTCGATCTGTGGCGAGCATGGTGGAAGCCCGGAAGCGATTCGTTTCTGTCGCGCGCTGGGCTTCGATTATGTTTCCTGTTCGGCCTATCGGGTGCCGGTCGCGCGGCTCTCGGCGGCGCAGATCGTGATTGAAGAACAACTCTGACCCCCTGCTACAAAACGGAAATCTGCGCTGCTCGGCGGGGTTCCGCCCAATCGGATTGCGGTTTTCTAGACCTTTTGGCGGTTTCGCTTTATACACACATCGCTGCTATTTGATGAAGCCTGGGGATGCGTGGCGCGTGGCGCTGCGTCAGATGCTATGAAAACACATATGACATCATCGGCAGAAATGCCTGATGATCGGGCTTTTTTTGCGCCCAAGCACAGCAAATTTTCCCGCTTGAGCCGGTTCTCACCACCGCGCTGGGCGCGCAGGACCGCTGCGATGACGATGATTGTCTCGACCTCGCTGTTGGTGGCATTGCCGAGCATGGGTTCGCGTGTCGAAGATGGCACGCTTTCGACCGAGAAACGTGCCGAATTGGCGGCCCATGCGGCGCAGACCTCCAATCCGCAGCTGCGCAATGACCTTGATATTCAGGCCCCGCCCGCGCTCGATCTGCAATTGGCCGCGCTCGACCCAGCGCCCCAATTGCCCCGGCGGCTTCACCCCAAAGCCCCGGCACGGGGGCTGAGCGCAGAGCAGACCGCGACCGATCCGGTCGGAACTCCGTCAGTTTTGCGGGCCGCGCCCCCGGTGCTTGACACCGCGCCACATCCGCTGGCCCGCGATGGCGAAACTCCGGCGGCGCCGAGGCTGTATCTCTCGACCCATGGCGCCATCATCGCACCTCCCGCGCTCGGATCGTTGCTGTCGCCGGAAGCCTCGATGCGCCCCAAGGCCCGCCCGGCCGTTCTGGCGTTCCGACAGGTGCAATACAACAGAAACTGGTTGCGGCGCGTGGAATTGCGCGCGCTCAATGAGCAGGAAGCCTGCCTTGCGACTGCGATCTATCACGAGGCGCGCGGCGAAAGCATCAAGGGCCAGTTTGCCGTGGCTGAAGTGATCCTGAACCGCGTGGCCTCGCAGCGCTTCCCCAATACGATCTGTGGTGTTGTCTATCAGGGGGCGCGTGGCACCCGTGGCGGGTGTCAGTTCAGCTTCGCCTGTGACGGGCGCTCGGAAGCCATGCCCAATCGCAGAGCGGCCAATCGCGCCCGGCGTATCGCGCAGGTGATGGTGGACGGGGCGCAGAGCAACGCCACACAGGGCGCGCTGTTCTTCCACACCACCGCCGTGAACCCGTCCTGGGCGCGCAGCTTCACCCGCACAGGGCAAATCGGCGCGCATCTGTTCTATCGCGGATGACGCCAACGCGCGGGGCGCGCGCGTCAGGCGGAATGTCGCATCTTGCCCATGCGGTGGCGCTCCGGGCCTTGCACCTGCAGGGCTGAGCAGGGATAGAAGCGCAGATCCGTTCCTGATTGAAGGCAGGCCCTGCGCATGAAGTCCGATATCCACATGGCTTTCGCCCATCCCGAAGCCCGCGCCGAGGCCTCTGCCAGTGCCGCACCGCGCGACCGTATCAGTCTGCGCGATCATATCGTCGAGGTCGAGATCGGCGCGTTTCAGGCCGAACGCGGTGTGCGCCAGCGGCTGCGCTTCAGTGTTGTGGTGGAGATCCGGCCCCATCCCGCCCCGCTGGAAGATGATGTTGACCGCATCCTGTCCTATGACCGCATCACTGAAGCCATCGCCGCCGAACTCTCGGCCGAGCGGCTGAACCTGCTCGAAACTCTGGCCGAGCGCGTGGCCGACCGCATCCTGACCGAGCCGCAGGCGATGCGCGCCTTCGTCCGTATCGAAAAGCTCGACCGTGGTCCTGGTGCGCTGGGGGTGGAAATCGTGCGCAACCGTGCGGCGCAGCCGCTCCATGCCGTGGATGCCGCCGGGCAGGAGCAGGCGGTGCATCCGCGTGTCGTCTATCTCGACAATGCGATGATTGCGGCGCCTGATCTTGGCGCACGGCTCGACCATTTGCAGAGCCTGGGCGCGCCGGTGATCCTGACTGTGGGCATGCCGCCCGAAACTGTGGCGCAAACCGGGCACCGCGCGGTGCAGCGCCGCATCGAGCTTCTGGCCATCGAGCAGAACGCCTGGCGTCTGGCCGCGCTCGACGCGCGCTGCGTGGTTGTCGCCAGCCGCACGGAAATCGACTGGGCGATGAAACAGGGGCAGATGATCGTCTGGGCGCCGTCGAAACTGATCCTCGACAGTCCCGACAGCCCGGATGCGCCTGCGCATGACGGGCTGGCGCTGGCACTTTGGCTGGCCGAGCATGTGGCCGCCTGCGAGTTGTGCCTGCCGCAGGGGCTGCATGTGCCCGCGGGAAGCCATATGCCGCTTTCCCGCCTCGCGCTGTGAGGCTTGCGACTTGCAGCTTGTGCTGCAATGCGGCATGGACAGCGCCATGAGCTATCGTATTCCCCAACTTGTCCCTGGTCTGCGCGCGCATGCCGCCTTGCCCCGGCTGCGCGGGCAGGACGCGCTGCGCATCGCCGGGATTATCGATCATTCGCCCGGGGCCGGATCCGGGCGGCTGCGTGCTTTCGATGCGGCGCGTGATGGCGATCTGAGCGCGCCGCTTGCGCCGCTTTGCGGGCTGGACTGGGCGCGGCCCCGGATCATGGGCATCGTCAATGTCACCCCCGACAGTTTTTCCGATGGCGGTCGCTTCGACACGCTGGACGCCGCACGCGCGCAGGCCCACAGGCTGGTCGCGGAAGGGGCGGATATCCTCGATATCGGGGGCGAATCCACGCGGCCCGGCGCGGCAGAGGTGCCGGTCGCCGATGAGATCGCGCGCACCGCGCCGCTGATCCGCGCGCTGCGCGCTGATGGGCTGGTCTGCCCGATCTCGATCGATACCCGCAAGGCCCGCGTGGCAGATGCCGCGCTGGAAGCCGGCGCCGATATCGTGAATGATGTGTCAGGTCTGACATGGGATCGTGATCTGGTCCGCGTCATCGCTGCCGCCGGCGTGCCGGTCTGTCTGATGCATGCGCAGGGCACACCGCAGACCATGCAGGACAACCCGCGTTATGATGACGTGATTTCAGAGGTTTATGATTGGCTCGCCGGGGCGATCATCCGCGCGGGTGAAGCCGGCATCCCGTCCGAGCGGGTCATCGTCGATCCGGGCATCGGCTTTGGCAAGACCCTTGCGCATAATCTCGCGCTGATCCGCCAGTTGGGGGTATTTCATGGGCTGGGATGTGCTAT